>JBAXPJ010000004.1:0-81348 GCA_037132335.1 Sediminibacterium sp.
CCAAAAGGAAAACCAGCTGTTGACAAACCAGAACAAGGAAATGTATTTACTTATGGATATAAAGAAATTAATAAAGTTTGGAAACAGCTTTCGCATACGCCTGTTTTAGAAAGCTATTTAGCTGCATTTTTTTGTTACAATATGGGCGTGCAAACTGTTATGTTAGCAGCCACTTTGTATGGGAAAAGTGAATTGAATATTCCAACTACTAATTTAATTATTGCCATTCTTATTATTCAAATAGTAGCCATACCTGGCGCGATGCTCATTGCAAAACTATCAGAGAAAATTGGCAATTTCAACGCATTGATGGTATGCATTTCTTGCTGGATAATTTTGTGTGTAGTTGGCTACCTTATACCGAGAGATGGCATTAATCAATTCTACACCTTAGCAATATTAGTAGGTTTTGTAATGGGCGGCATTCAGTCGCTAAGTAGAAGTACTTATGCCAAATTAATGCCTGAAACAAAAGACACCACTTCCTATTTTAGCTTCTATGATGTAACCGAAAAAATAGCCATTGTGATTGGTATGTTTAGTTTTGGATACATCAATGAATTAACGGGCTCTCAACGCAATTCTGTATTAGCACTAATTATATTCTTTGTGCTAGGATTTATTTTATTGCTTGTTGCATCAAAAAAGCAAAAACAAGCCGCTCTTAAATAATTATATGAAACTCTATTCTATCAATGCAGGTTATTTTAAGTTAGACGGAGGAGCAATGTATGGCGTTGTTCCAAAGTCTATGTGGAACAAACTAAATCCTTCCGACGAAAATAATTTGTGTATTTGGGCTCTAAGATGCCTGCTCATTGAAGATGGCAATAGACTCATACTTATAGATAATGGCGTAGGTAATAAACAAGACGCTAAATTCTTTGGACACTATCATTTATCAGGCACTACCGCTATTGACGAAGCCCTTGCTGTACATGGCTTTCATAGTTCTGATATTACAGATGTTTTATTAACGCATTTACATTTCGACCATTGTGGTGGAAGTATTAATCGTATAGGAGACAAATTATTACCTGCATTTAATAACGCTATTTATTGGAGCAATCAAGATCACTGGAATTGGGCAACCCAACCAAACGATAGAGAGAAAGCTTCCTTTTTAAAAGAGAATATTTTACCCATTCAGCAAAGCGGTCAATTACAATTTATACAAACCCCAATTAATGATTTAAGTACAACTGGCAAGTTAGGTACTACTGCATTTACAAATAATATTGATATCCGATTTGTAAATGGGCATACCAGCCAAATGATGTTGCCACAATTAAATTACAATGGACGAACCATGGTTTATATGGCAGATTTATTGCCATCTGTTTCGCATATACCACTGCCCTATGTAATGGCTTACGATATGTTTCCATACACCACTTTACAAGAAAAAAAATCATTCCTACAAGAAGCTGCAGAAGGGAACTATGTGTTGTATTTTGAGCACGATGCATTTAATGAATGCTGCGACTTGCAATTAACTGAAAAAGGTATACGCGCAGGTAATTGCTTTACACTTAACGATATTTAGTTGTAAGTGATATTTGATGTTAGCGGATATCTTAAATTACTGTATTGCATCATATCTACTTTTACATTCCCAACAACAATAGGGCTTTCAATACGCAATGGAATATGATTGGGATCATCACTCACCCAAACGGTCATTTTTTCGCCTCCAGAAAACAGGGTGCCTTTTACTAATAAGGGCTTAAATCGAATAGCCCGAAATTTACCATACTTTGTTTTTATTTCTTCCTTTCCTTCGTACTTGATATACAAACTATGTACCTCATTATCTAGGAACATATTAAATGGAATTTTATCTCCTACTTGGTATTTATCAAAATCTATATTGCGTGCATAATAAATAGCACTCAACACATCTTGAATACAACCTGGCATTTTATATACACCTGTAGTTGTAACAGCGGTATTGGTTTGCTGATTGAAACTAACATTTTCGCTGTGTTTGAATCCGCCTTCACTTATGTTTCTTATAAATTTCAATGGCTGTAAATTGGCGGTATCGAAGTAAGACTCATACTTGTCTCGAACCTTAAAAATCCAATCGTAGGTAGGATTTGAAGTTCCTACACCCATCACATGATACACTGGTTTATTACCCATTTTTTCTAATGCAACAGTAAATTTTGCTGTACCTGCATTCACATACAAACCAATTACATTGTAATAAATAACGAAGCCAATATTTTCTCCGTCTTGAAATGAAGTATTGCGAATGCCACAGAAATCATCCCCAGCAGTTAGCCGGCCAATTAGCATTACGAAGCATACAATTAAAACGAGTTTTTTCACACTAATTCATTCAATTAATTACAATACAAACTTTAAACAAAAACTGTGCCCAAAAAAATCGTTTTGCGCAAATAACTTATCGTTTAAATAACCTTATTCCAACCATTAATATACTACCAATAATAGCAGGTAAAATCAAATTAATAATCCATATACCTGCAGCTGCCGAAACAATTCCTATTGTATTTACACTTAACAACCCAAATAGTTGCAAACTTATTTTTCCTCTGAAACCTAATTCAGCTAATGCAATAGTAGGAACCATTGCCATTACCAAAAAAAGCACGGCTACCATCATTGCTAAATCGAGCTTAGAAGCTTCTACACCAAAAACTTCTAGCAAAACAACGTATTGCAAAACAAATACCAAATAACGAATAAAAGAAAGCAGTAAAATTCTTGTTAATTCTTTTTTACTCAGTGCCTCCACCTTTTCTATTAAATAACGAAACCGGTGCACAAATGGAATTTTTTCAACCAGTTTGGTAAATAGCGGTAGTTCAAAATAAAAAAGTGCAAAACATAAAATTCCAGGAATCAAGCCTATAATTAATCCGTCTAACCAAAACTCACTCAAACCTTGTAGCATATTGCCTTTTTGCAATAAATGCGATCTTAATCCTATGAGTGCAAAAATTCCAACCGCAAATGTTACCAATAGTTGACTAATGGAACCTACTAATGACAATGCTACTGCTCTTAATCGATTGCCTTCTTCTAAATAAAGCACCCTCCCAACAAAATCGCCTGCTCGATTAATGGTATTTAGTGCAAAAGCCTGTCCAGAAAAAATGGCTGAAAAAGCACGCAAAAAAGAAATTTTTTGTAGCCGACTCACAAGCAATTGCCACTTATACGCTTCAATACCCCAGTTTAAAAGCATCAATAGCATTACCAGTCCAATCTTCCAAGCCGATGGCCCTAGAAAGGCTGCTTTTATTAAATGCCATGACTGCTGAACATCGCCCTGCTGCTTGACTTGGTGGTAAATAGAAAAAGAGAGCCATACAAAAAGTGCTGGCCCTACAAAATAATTAAGGAATATTTTTAGTTTTCTACTCAGAATAGGTTGATTAATTTCTTTGCAAATGTCGGCTATCAATATGAGAATGAAAAATACCTCCATTATTTGGTTATTTTTACCTGAATGAATAAAAAAGCCACCATCATTTTAGGTATTGACCCTGGTACAACTGTAATGGGATATGCATTGCTTCGCGTTGAAAACAATCAACCGAGTGTTTTATTGATGGATGTATTGAAACTTGCCAAACAGAAAGATATTTATGCCCGACTAGAAATGATTCATACCAAAGTGATGGAATTAATACAATTGTACAGGCCTTCTAGCTTTGCTATTGAAGCCCCTTTCTTTGGTAAGAATGTGCAGAGTATGCTAAAACTAGGTCGAGCACAAGGAGTAGCCATTGCCGCTGCAATGCATGGCAAAATTCCGGTAACAGAATATGCCCCAAAAAAAGTAAAACAATCAATTACCGGAAACGGTAATGCCGATAAAGACCAGGTTTGGAAAATGTTACAGCGTGTTTTATCAATAGATGAACAGCCACAATATTTTGATGCCACCGATGCACTAGCCGTGGCACTTTGCCACCACTACCAATCGTCTTCTGTATTAGGAACAGCAGTAAAAGGACTAAAAGGATGGGATGAGTTTATTGCAAAAAATCCTGAGCGCGTAAAGAAAAAATAGTTGTTTTATATGGCAGCTAACTGCGCAACAATTAGGTCCTGAATTGCTTGAAATTCTACCGTACTTAATGCTAATTTAGGTCGACTAAAATTCAAATCATCCGCCGAATTAATGGGCATTAAATGCAAGTGTGCATGTGGCACTTCTAAGCCTATAACGCTTATGCCACAACGATTACAAGGAAACGACTGCTCAATTGCTTTTGCAATGGGTTGTGCAAATAATAAAATTTCAGACAAATAGTTTTCAGACAAATCAAAAAACTTGTCTGTTTCTGTTTTTGGCAAAATTAATACATGCCCTTTTACCAATGGAAAAATATCTAGGAAGGCATAGAAATTTTCGTTCTCTGCAATTTTATACGAAGGAATAACTCCTGCAATTATTTTAGAGAAAATAGTCATACAAGAACAGCATTCAATTAAATGCTAATGTTTTCAATCTTGAATTTAATTACGCCATTTGGTGTTTGCACTTCTGCTGTTTCGCCAATTACTTTTCCTAACAAACCTTTGCCAATGGGTGAACTTGCCGAAATTTTACCAATTTTTAAATCAGCTTCTTTCTCGCCTACAATTTGATAAGTCACCACTTTTTTAGTGGCTATATTGGTAATAGTAACTTTTGTAAGAATGGTTACTTTGCTTATATCTAGGGTTCCTGGATCTACAATTTTAGCATTACTAATTACGCCTTCTAATTGCTTGATTTTTGCTTCAAGCATTCCTTGGGCTTCTTTAGCCGCATCATATTCAGCATTTTCCTTCAAATCTCCTTTCTCTCTTGCTTCTCCGATTGCTTTGGATGCTGCTGGACGGTCGATAGATTTCATACGGTGTAATTCCACACGCATTTTATCAAAAGTCTCTTGTGTTACATAATCGCTCATAATCTTACGGTTTAGCCTTGGGAAAAAAAATACAACGCCACATTTAATTGTAGCGTTGCAGGTCTGCAAAAGTAGAAAATCTTTTGCAAAAACAAACAATTGTTAATTCCTATATGATTCCTAGTTTATCAAGTACTACTTTGGCCATTTTGTAAAATGCTTCTTGACTATAACCAGCTATATGCGGCGTAATCAGCACATTGGGCTGTAATAATAGCCAGTTTAAGGTTTCTTTTTCAATAACTGTATAAGAAGGCAGGTTCTCGTTTTCTAATACATCTAAGCCGACCGCTCGAATTTTTCCTGTTTTCAAGGCTGTTTTTAAAGCCATGGTATCGGTCACCTTACCCCGACAAGTACTCAAAAAATAAGGCTGTTTCTCTAATCCATTAAAAAAAGAATCGTTTGCCAAATGCCTAGTTTCTTCAGTTAATGGAATATGTAAACTCAGTACATCTGCCTCTTGCATCAATTGTTGTAAACTTGCTTCTTGTACCTTATCTGTAGCAAAGCCCTGTTTATATTTATCATAGGCCAATATCTTAACATCAAAGCCTGCCAACACCTTGGCAAAAGCAGATCCAGTATTACCAAATCCAATAATACCAACAGTTTTGCCCGTTAATTCTTCGCCCCTATTTTCGTTACGAATCCATTTGCTTTGTTTGACTTCTTGGGCAGCCGTGGTCAATTTATTCATTAAATTCAATAGCATACCAAGGGCATGTTCTGCTACTGCTGTGCAATTGCCTTCTGGGCTACTTTCGCACTGAATTCCTTTCAATTCGGCATAAGCTGTATCAATCAATTCCATGCCACTACCTAGTCGGGCAATCCATTTTAAATGGGGTGCATGGTCAATTATTTTTTGGTTGATAGGACGCGTTGTGACCACCAAACCCTCAATATCAGCAACAGCATGTAAAAGCGCTTCGTCTCCAATTCCTGGAATGAACACCACTTTATACCCGTTAGCGGTAAGTTTTTCGGTTAAATAAGCATGTGCATTTGCTGTAATCAGCACTGTTTTTGCCACTATCTATGATTAGTTTGGTCTATTAAATATCATTAACGCATTCTAAAAGTTAATGCTGCAAAATCTTCTATGCTCAACTGCTCGGCTCTTTTATTAAATAAGGGATCAGCCAATACTTGATCTTCGAACAAACTCCTTACTGCATTGCGTAACATTTTTCTACGTTGGTTAAATGCCGCTTTTACCAGTATAAACAAGGCTTTCTCACTTTTCATATCCACCACCGTTGCTTTTCTATTTAACCTAATTACACCACTCATTACTTTTGGCGGTGGGTTAAAACTTTCGGGAGGCACATCAAACAAATATTCCACTTCATAAAATGCTTGAACCAACACACTCATAATGCCATACACTTTGGTATTGGGTTTCGAAGCAATGCGTTGTGCCACTTCTTTTTGAAACATTCCTACCAACACTGGCACTTGATCGCGCCATTCTAATACCTTAAACACAATTTGGGTGGAAATGTTATAAGGAAAGTTTCCTACCACTGTAAATGTGTTCTCGAAAGGTGGCGGAATATTTAAAAAATCGTCATGAATTATTTTTCCTTTAATAGCAGGATAGTTCAATTCTAAATAAGCCACTTTTTCGGTATCTAATTCTACGGCCTTAAAATCAATGTTTTTGATTGGCAATAAGTATTTGGTTAAAGCACCAGCACCCGGACCCACTTCTACCAATTGGGTAAAGTCATGCTCTTGCAGTTTGGCCACAATATGCTTACAAACTGATTCGTCTTTTAAAAAATGCTGTCCGAGGGATTTTTTTAGCCTGTATTCCATTGGTGCGAAATTAGGTTTTTTACACGGCCCTTGAGCGTATTGTATTTACTTAAACTAACGCTTATTGGGTGTACTGAGCACTTGCGGGTAATAATCCTTATTTTTACAGCATAAACTTTTTGAATGAGCAATGAATTGCAAAAGCCAGCTATTGGTTTTACCAGTGGCGATCTAAATGGAATAGGATTAGAACTAATTATAAAAACACTTTCAGACCACCGGATCTTAGAAATATGCACCCCCGTGGTATTTGCTAGTAATAAGTGTATCAATTTTTATAGAAAAACACTTCCTGAAAGTAATTTCAATTTTAGCAGTGTAAAAGAGCTCAATCGACTAAACCCAAAGCAGGTAAATATTTTTAACTGTTGGGAAGAAGAAGTAGCTATCACTCCTGGTCAATTAAATGAAATTGGTGGTAAATATGCATTGGAGTCACTCAAACAAGCTACACAGGCTTTAAAAGATGGTCATATTCAAGGTTTAGTAACGGCCCCTATTCACAAAAAAAATATTCAATCCGATAGTTTTCAATACACAGGACATACCCCTTATTTCAAAGCATTCTTTGGCGTGCAAGATGTGGTGATGTTTATGGTGGCAGAAAACCTACGCGTTGGCTTGGTAACAGAACATGTAACAATTGCAGATGTGGCTAAAAATATTACGCGCGAAAATATTTTATTGAAACTCAAAATCATGCACAATAGTTTGCAAAAAGATTTTGGAGTAGATAAACCAAAGATTGCTGTTTTAGGATTAAACCCACATGCAGGCGACGAAGGTTTAATAGGCAATGAAGAAGAAACAATTATTAAACCCGCAATTAAAGACGCCAAGCACTCCATGCTTGTTTTTGGACCTTATAGTGCTGATGCTTTTTTTGCAAGAGGCCAATTTGAAAAATTCGATGCGGTACTTGCCATGTATCACGACCAAGGATTGATTCCATTTAAATCTTTGGCTATTGGCGAGGGTGTAAATTATACTGCAGGCCTACCTGTTATTCGTACCAGTCCAGACCACGGCACTGCCTTTGATATTGCAGGTAAAGACAAAGCAGATCCTAACTCATTTATAGTAGCCGTTTTTGAAGCGGTAGATATTTATCGCAGACGCAATGGCTATGCCGAAATGCGTCAAAATCCATTAAAGAAAATTAGTGCGCGAATGATGGCCAATGCGGTGGACGAAAGAATGGATGAAAATTAAATTGGCTTTTGCTATTTAAACATCGAATCAGAAACACCTTTGTTGATGTTATAATTTGAATAGGTAATTTCTACACGGCCTTTTCTATTTTTCATTTTTTGTGCTTCTGAAATAGGCTTTTCATTGTCGTCGAACTCTAGGGTTACGCCTTTTGGAAGTTTATAATCTTTGGTATTAAAACTAAAAATTACTTTCTCGGGTAATCCATATTGCGCAAATGCTCCATAGCGCATTTCCATTTCGTAAGTACCATTTTCTTTGGTAGTAGTAATGGCTTTCTTAACCAGCAAATTGGGTTCGTCAATATACAAAGTAGTTAATACAATATCGCTGTTATCGTTTGATGGCAATAGTTTTACCACTTTTGTGGTTGTTCCATTTACCATTGATTCTCCTGCAGCAATTGCCACAAAATCATTGGTAGCAATTAAACTACTCATGTTTACAGATACACCTCCTTTGGGCAATAAAGAGATCCCTCCATTTTTTTTCAACCGAAAATGATTGGGCTTTTTAAAATACACTTTTACTTTTCCAATTGGGGCTTTAATAAAACTTACATCGGTTTTCATATTGCCATCGGCCTCGTAATCATTCACCAAATCGAGTTTGGTTTTAACGCGCTTTACCAATGCATTCATGTCTTGTGCATTTGCAAAAAAAGCAAACTGAAAAACGAGTAAAAATAAAAAACATTTTTGCATAGTACGAATTTTGAAAGCCCTTTAAATTAACTCAACACATCTTTTTTATTAAACACCAAAATTGATGCGCCAACAAAACCAACAATATGTAAAATCAAAACAAAAACAGAGTTGATAATTCTTTGAGGGTTTTGAATGCTTCCTATAATGGCGTCGTTGGTATCACTCACTTTAATATCAAAAAATTCTTTCCAACTATTTAAATGGGTGGTAAAAAGATAGGGTTTGATAATATTGAATACTGGAATATTTAAGGTGCTAAGTATGGTAAAAAAAACAATGATGCTCATGGTTGCAACAATGGGCCCAATAGAATTTTCTGAAAATATAGACAAGAAAAATCCGAGTGCTGCTACTGTAACCATGGCCAATGCTGCAAAACAAAACGCACCAGTATATCGCCAAAAAACATCAGCCTCATTAAGTAATACTACATAATTACTTTTCATTAAAAACATATCGCCCACACCAAAAATCCACATGCTTACAAATAGTGCTAAGAATGCTAACCACACTAACAACATTAGCGTATATACGGTGGCTGCAAAAAATTTGGCCAATAATAATTCTGTTCTACTATATGGTTTTGATAACAATAAACGTAGTGTGCCCATATTGGCTTCGCCAGAAATCATGTCTGCCGCAATAAGTGCAACAAGTAATGGAACATGCACTAGTAATAATTGCAACATGATATAACAAATCAAATAGCCATTCAATACGTTCCCTTCAATTTCCATACTTCCACCAATATCCTTCATTAAAAAATCGGTGTAAGATTTTCCATCGAGTTTTAAGCCAAACTGAATGATACCAATGAGTGCAGCAATTGCCCCAAAAGCAATATAGGTTCGTGGACGCCTGAATATTTTAAATAGTTCAATTTGTATAATGGTCCACATGTTGGTTGTTGGATGTTATTTGTAAAAAATAGTCTTCTAATGAATGACGAGGCTGAAGCGACAACAGTTGCACCTGCATCTGTGCAAGATCTGTATGCAATATTGGAATTTCCTTTCTATCTAATTTGAGTACAATGGCATTATTTCTTGGCGCTTGTAAGTTGTTTAACCATTTACTTTGCTTTAATTGCTGTAAGGCAAAAACATTGTCCATTGTTTGTAATTCCACAATGGTTTGCGAAGGATCAAACAATTCATTTGCATTGCCTTCTACTAATTTTTTTCCTTTATCAATAATAAGCACGCGAGTAGCAATCTGTTCTATTTCGCTTAATAAATGCGATGATACAATGACTGTTTTTTTAGACTCCCTACTTAAATGAAGAATTAAATTTCGAATATCTGCAATTCCTTGTGGATCTAATCCGTTGGTTGGTTCGTCTAAAATAATTAAGCGTGGATTATGAACAAGCGCAATGCCAATACCCAAGCGTTGTTTCATGCCTTGGGAGAATGTTTTTACTTTATCGTTGGCTCTGTGTGCAAGACCTACCATTTCTAATTGATCCATCAATTGCTGGCGACTAGGATTGATACCGCTAAGCTTTGCAAAAAGCTGTAGATTATCGTAGGCCGATAAATATTTATAAATGTCTGGCTTTTCAATAACTGCACCAATTTGGCTGAGTATTTCTCGTCGATGTTTAGCAAGCTTCATTCCAAAAATTTCTATCTCTCCGCTAGTTGGTTCAATCAGGGTAAGCATCATACGAATGCTGGTACTTTTTCCTGCGCCGTTTTGGCCCAAAAATCCATACACATCCCCTTCGTTTACAGAAAAGGATAATCCGTCAACGGCTGTAAGGTTTTTAAACTGTTTTGTAAGGCCAGTTACCTGAACGATTTGTTGCATCTTATTGTATAACCACAAAATTAAAGAAGTGGTTCATAGAATAGCCATATTTTATTGTTAGGATAGGAAAATAGAAAATGAATAGCCTTTCCCCAAAAAACCTTCGTAACTTTTTTAATTAGAAAAGCCTGATTATTTAAATTCAAATGATCTGTATTTGATACCTACTATTCAAAAAAACGACTGTAATTGTTTTTTTGAAAAACTATAAAGTAATTGTTACGTAGGCATTTCCCTTTACTAATAAATTTGTTTGCCCTTTTGCAAATTCTTGCTGTATAGGCGATTCTATACTAGCTCCAATTGTAAAATTTTTATAACCAATTTGTAAGCCCCCAATCAAACCATAAGCATAACCTCCAGTTTCATAAGACCCTTGGTTAATCCCTTCCTTTAAAAAGACTTTTGACCCATTCAAACTGTTTCCAGAAACCTTTTCATACATCAATCCTGCACTCGGCGTTATAGCTATATTTCGAATATTAAATCGATAATATTCAGTAGTGGTTAAAGTAAAAACACTACCATATTTATAGCCCTGACTATTGGTCAAACCAAGTTTCCAATCAGCCGATGTATTTAATCCAAACCCATCCAATTCCATTGAATGGCGTAAATTGAAAAGTACGCTATTAGAACCTGAGCCAATCTGTGTATTAATATCTGCTAGTTTTATTGTGGAATCGGTAAAATCAATATTGCTAAAGCCTGTAGGTAATTTGAGGCCCAATCCCATCCATAATTCTTGCGACAATCTTCCTTGCACTCGAGAAGATAATGTTGTATTAAAGAGTTTATAATTTACAGAGATTGAAATATCACCTAAACCAGACTTCCCAAACCGACCATCGTCATGATTTTGCAATAAAGACCGATATGGAATCACCGCCAAAACTTGCAAACGTTTACCAATGTTTGACCCCAACAAAACTTCTGTTGTGTTGTAGAAGTTATGACTGAATTGCGTTGTGTCATTTAAAAGATATGTATTGTATGCTTCATAATTATGTCTAATACATAAAAACGATTTCTTATAATTAGGATAAATTCCCATGTACATATTGCTTGCACCTGCTCCACAAATACTACAAGCATAATTTGTACAAGTGATAATTAAAAAAAATAAAGTAAAAAGTATTTTTCTCATGCTTAATTATTAAAATCAAATAAGCGGATAGTTTAAAACTACCCGCTTACTTTTTATGTAAATGCTTTTTTATTATTTTTTCAAATGAACAACACTTGTAGAAACAACTTGGTTACCAACAGTAACCTTACAAGTAAATGTACCAGTAGGTAAATCATCACCTTCAATTGTAAAGTTTTGTGCACCTTGGTTTAAATTACCATTAAATACCTTTTTCACAACTTGTCCTTGTCCGTTAATTAATTCAATAGTTACCTTAGCAGAAGCCTTCAAATAAAACTGTACCATACATTTTTCTGTAAATGGATTTGGTATTGTTTTTAATTGAAGCGTGCTTAAAAAGTCGCTTGTAGGAACTGTTGAATTATTTTTCACTATTTCCAATGGACGCATCATGTCATGGTCTTCGTGCGATAAAATATGACAATGCCATACATAGCTACCAGCCAAATCAAACTTAGCTCTTACACGCATTACCTGACCAGGATAAATTACCCAAGTATCTTTCCTACCTAATTCATCGGCAGTTGGTAAAATAGGATTACCAATCATTTTAATGTCTGTAAGGATTCCAGCACCATTATTTGCTGCCATAACCATTGTAGAAAGTGTATTTGTCATGTTAACCGAAGACATATGTACTGAACCATTCGACATAACCATATTAGCCTGTGGTGCTTTTGTTGCAAAAGTCGATGGGTCAAATTCCATAGCACTATAAAATTGGCGATTAACCAATTGCATACTTACAGAGTGCAAGTGGATTGGGTGGGCATCCATCGTTTCATTATAGATTTCCCATTCCTCTGTATCATTTAATTGAACTGTTTCAGTGGTAGGATCCATCCACATCATAGCGCCATCTTTTACGGTACCTAAACTAGGTCTTAATCTACCAAACTCATCTCTTACTTCTTTTAAAATTACTTGACGAGGTGCAGCAGGTTTAGTAGGAGTAAGTGTTGCAATAGAAGGACGTAAACTTCCTGGGATTGCAGTAAGTGGGTATTTTGTATTCAATGGTTTTGAAACTTTAAATTTCATAATCACAGAAGTATGTTCATCTACCATATCACCCATTGGGAAAGGACCATTCGCGTTGTTAGTTAAAACATATTCTTGACCAGGTGTTAAACCACTAAAGTCTACAATAATATCTTTTCTTTCGCCTGGTGCTATAAACATTCTTTGTAATCGTGCAGGAATAGATAATAAACCATCATCCGTTCCAATTTGTGTCATTGTTAAACCAGTCAACGATGGAGCATAATCCATGTTTGCATTCATGATATTGTCCATTGTAACATCTTGTGATTTCAACAACATCATATTGTACATACGTGAGTCAGCACCATTCAAAACTCTAAAACGATATTGACGTGGTTCCACTTCTAAAACTGGCCAAGTCATACCATTCACTAACATAAAGTTTCCAAAAAATTCAGGAATAATACTTGTTGAAGGTAAGGCATTAGGAATGCCAGCTTCTGGATCTCCTGCATAAAAATCAGTAGGATCTGATGGATAAAAAATTTGTCCGTTTGCTTTAAACTGACGATCCTGCAAAAACAATGGGATATCATATGGAGCTGCTGGTAATTTTTTAGTTTCCTTCAATTCCTCTTCATTCTCATCAGTAATAATATATAATCCAGCTAAACCAGCCATTACATTTACCCTTGTTAAACCAAGTGTATGGTCGTGGTACCAAATAGTTGCGGCTTCTTGGTCATTTTTATACTGGTAAGAAACTTTTTGAAAATCTTTCCCTTTTAAAATATAGTTAGGCGTATACCATGCAGTTGGGTAACCGTCGCTCTGCCATTCTGTATGACCACCATGCAAATGCGTTACTAAAGGAATACCATTACTAGCAATTGATGCACTAATATCACGAAAAGCCCAGTGTATTGTATTGTCAATTGGCAATAAATGTGGCAATGGTTTTCCAGTAACATCCACTAATTTATTGTCCCAGTTAACAGACAGTGGTTCGAATTTTTTTGCAAGAATTGTTGGGCCAGGATATTTTCCATTATAGCCAAATAAATTGGTAGTTAAATTAGCCTTGGTAATTGGATCAATAATACCCAACCACTGTGTCATTGGCTTTGCTTCAATGGTAAGACTACCACCGTCCCTTTTGTCAATCACACTAGGAATAGGTAATGCATTGACAAATTTTGGTTGACCAACTGGACTTAAAAGCGAAGTTGGTGTTACTTGAGCAATAATAAATGAACTTGCCAATAGCAAATTAAATATTATGATCAATGTTTTGAAAGTTTGTAAAATTTTAAAGTTCATATGTTTTTTTTAGGCGACGAAAATCTAAAAAGAAGCGTATGTTTTTTATACCAAGTTTTTTGTATTTTTTTAAAAAAAACATCATTAATTAGCCGATTCGTTTGCTTTGTTAATCAATAATTATAAATTAATTAAACAAAAAAAAGGTCCCTCACGAAAATCGTGAGGGACCTTTATAAAAAAATGTTACTTGCTTATTTATACTGAGGTGCCAAGCTTTTAGCGAGGTCAGTCATTTTAACCAAACTAGCATCATTTAATTGGCCTTTTTTAAATTCAGCCAATACTTCAGGTAATTTGTTGGCCATTTCAGTTAAGAAATGTGCTTCAAATTCTTTTACATTTTTTACTGCTACATCGCGCAATAAACCTTGTGTACCTAAGTAAATTATTGCTACCTGATTTTCAACCGACATAGGCGCATATTGCAATTGTTTCAATATTTCTACGTTACGAGCACCTTTGTCAATTACAGATTTTGTTGCAGCATCCAAATCTCCACCAAATTTAGAGAACGCTTCTAACTCGCGGTATAAAGCTTGGTCTAATTTTAATGTACCAGCTACTTTTTTCATTGACTTGATCTGTGCATTACCACCCACACGGCTAACGGAGATACCTACGTTAATTGCTGGACGGATACCTGCGTTGAACAAGTTACCTTCTAAAAATATCTGACCATCTGTAATAGAAATTACGTTAGTTGGAATGTATGCAGAAACGTCACCAGCTTGTGTTTCAATAATTGGCAAGGCTGTTAATGAGCCACCACCTTTTACCAAATGTTTAATAGATGCTGGTAAATCGTTCATGTTTTTAGCAACTTCGTCATTGGCAATAACTTTAGCAGCTCTTTCCAATAAACGACTATGCAAATAGAATACGTCACCAGGATATGCTTCACGTCCTGGAGGTCTTCTTAATAACAAAGAAACTTCACGATATGCAACGGCTTGTTTACTTAAATCATCAAATACAATCAATGCTGGACGGCCGGTATCACGGAAGAACTCACCAATTGCTGCGCCAGAGAATGGTGCATAGAATTGTAATGGAGCAGGATCAGATGCAGAAGCACAAACGATAATGGTATAAGCCATTGCGCCACTGTCGGTTAAAGTTTTCATCACACCGGCAACGGTAGATGCTTTTTGACCAATCGCTACATATATACAATACACAGGATTTCCTGCTTCAAAGAATTCTTTTTGATTGATAATAGTATCAACGCAAATAGCAGTTTTACCAGTTTGACGATCTCCAATTACCAACTCACGTTGACCACGACCAATTGGAATCATTGCATCAATTGCTTTGATACCAGTTTGTAATGGTTCCTTTACTGGTTCTCTATAAATTACCCCTGGTGCTTTACGCTCTAAAGGCATTTCATACAATTCACCAGTTACAGGACCTTTGCCATCAATAGGTTCTCCTAAAGTATTAATTACACGACCAACCAATCCTTCTCCTACTTTAATAGAAGCAATTTGTCCGGTTCTTTTTACTTTGGCTCCTTCTTTGATATCGCCGCTTTCGCCCATCAATACCACACCCACATTGTCTTCTTCTAAATTCAAGGCAATTGCTTTTACCCCATTTTCAAATTCTACAAGCTCTCCGCTACGTACACCATTTAGGCCATACACACGGGCAATACCATCTCCAACTTGTAATACAGTTCCTACTTCTTCTAAATCAGCACTTACATTAAAGTTGCTGAGCTGCTGCCTCAGTATCGCGGAAATTTCATCGGGCTTAATGTCAACCATGATAGTTATTTTTAAAAATTATCGTTAATGAATTGTTCTTTATTATTATATTTTTTCTACAAAATGATTTTGTAAAAATTGTTGTTTAACTATTTTAAGATCATGCAAGATACTTGCATCCACCAAATTATTATTGAACTCTAAAACGAATCCACCAATTAAAGATGCATCAGTTTTGCTTTCTAATTCAATGGTAGGAAATCCTTGTGCCGCTGTTAGTTTTGATTCAATGCTGGCTTTTAATTCGGCACTCAATTCAGTTGCTGCAGTTAATTTAACTACATGAATTCCTTTTAAACTATTGTATTGCTCAACAAATGCAGTAGCTATTTCTGGCAAATCAGCTTCACGACCTTTTTTAACCAATAAATTATTAAAAGCAGCTGTTAACTCACTAATTTTTCCATGAGTAATAGCTGTTAAAATTGTATTTTTTTGGTCGTTTTTTATAACCGGACTACGCATCAGGTTAACAAATTCCCTGCTTTGCTTACACAGTTCTTGCAGGTATTTCATATCGGCATATACCGCTTCTAATTGATTTTTCTCAATAGATAAATCAATTAAACTTTTTGCGTATCTGCCTGCTAAACGTGGATTGGGCATCTTAATTTAATTTAACTACTTCAGCTAATCCTTTAATGTACGCTTCTTGTTCTGCTTTATTAGCTAACTCTCTGCGCAAAACTTTTTCAGCTACTTCAACAACCAATGTGCCTACTTGATTTTTTACTTCAGTAAGTGCAGCATTTTTTTGTTGTAGGATAGCAGTTTGTGCATCAGCAACAATTCTATCGTATTCAAATCTTGCTTTTTCTTTTGCTTCAGAAAGCATTTTAGTAGATGCTTCTTTCGCTTCTTTAATCATCACAGCTCTTTCTTCACGTGCCTGCACCATCAATGCTTCGTTTTCATTTTTTAATGCAGCCATTTCTACTTTTATTTTATCAGCAGAAGCGATTGCATCAGCAATACCTGTTTCTCTTTCTTTCAGCGATGCCAAAATTGGCTTCCAAGCAAATTTTTTCAAAATCACCAGCACCACAATAAAAGCCAATAAGGTCCAAAACAACAATCCTAAACCTGGTAATAAAAGTTCCATATTGTTCTATTTTCAAAATTTTAAAAAATACTGCATTCGCCGCCCTGTGCATTGAATGCAGTAAAAGTTTTGCTAATGGCGATTATTTTAAAACAGCCAAGATACCAACGATAACTGCGAAAAGGGCAACACCCTCTACAAACGCAGCAGTCAAAATCATGTTAGCACGGATTTCATTTGCAGCTTCTGGTTGACGAGCAATGCTCTCAAGAGCACCTTTACCAATTTGGCCAATACCGATTCCAGAACCGATAGCAGCTAAACCAGCGCCAATTGCACCACCTAAGTGGCTTAAGCCTACATCCATCAAAAAATTCATTGAAGACATGTTGTGTGTTTTATTGTTAAAGAAAAAAAATATTAATGGTGGTCTTCATCATGAGCACCTTCTCTAGACTGACCAATAAATACTGCGGTCAAGTTGGTGAAAATAAATGCTTGTATAAAGGCTACTAAAATTTCTATGAAATAAATGAAAATGGTGAACGCCAATGAAATTGGAGCAAAACCCCAACCCGCTGTTTTACTAAGTCCTCCAAAAATAAAAATCAGCATAATAAAACAAGTAATCACAATATGCCCTGCCACCATGTTTGCAAACAAACGGACAATTAATGCAAATGGTTTTGTGAATATTCCAAGGAATTCTACAGGCACCATAATTGGCTTTACAAAATGCGGCACTGGAGGCCAAAAAATATGTTTCCAAAAATGCTTATTGGTACTAAATAAATTCACCAAGAAACTGATAATTCCTAATACAATTGTAAAGGCAATATTTCCTGTAACATTTGCAGTTCCTGGAATTAAGCCAATTAAATTATTAATTAAGATAAAAAAGAAAACAGTTAATAAGTAAGGCATGTAACGTTCGTAGTCTTTACCCAAATTGGTTTTACCAACATCATCACGAATTAACGCAATGACAGGCTCAACAGCATTTTGAAAACCAGACGGAGCAACATTTACCCCATTTTTTTTGTACTTATTTGCCACGCCAATCATTACAAACATCAATAATAAAGCAGCAATAAGCATCTGTACAACATTGCGCGTTAAACTGAAATCATATAATTTGATAGACTCTTCTATTTTTCCTGTTGCGTCAACTGCAACTATTTTTCCTTCTTCAGATTTATAACCATTATACACTTCGTGGCCATGATGAAAATTGCCAAATGAAAAAACGGCAAGGCCTCTTTCTTTAGAATAAATGATGATAGGTAGAGGGATGGCAATTTCAGTTTCTCCAATAGTAAAAAAATGAAACTCGTGGGCATCTAAAATATGCTCCATTATCAACTTTGCTGGATCGAATGCCGATTCTTTTGCTCCTGCTTCTTTTTCTATTGTTTTTCCAGCTTGCTCGGGCAGATTTTCTGCATAAGTAGCTGTAATTGATAGCATCGATAAAAATGTAAACAATACTAAAACCTTAAATTTAATGCTTCTTAGGGCCATATCAGTCTCCAAATTTCGTGCAAAGATAGGGGTATGACCTCGAAATTGCGAACCAAAATGATAGAAAATATTATCCTTCAAAAACTGAGCGATTTTTAATGATTTCGTAGATTGATTGCACCTAGGCTAGAACTGCTTTTTTCCGCTCAAACTGCAATTCGTGCAGCTTTGCGTAATAGCCACCAAGGGCTAAAAGGCTTTCGTGGGTGCCAATTTCTTTCACTTCTCCTTTGTCAAGCACAATTATTTTATTGGCTTTTCTAATGGTAGAAAGTCTATGGGCAATTACAATAGAGGTTCTTCCGGCAATGAGGGTATCAATTGCTTTTTCAATTAATTGTTCGCTTTCTGTATCTATTGAAGAAGTGGCTTCGTCGAGAATTAAAATGGCAGGGTTGAATAAGATGGCTCTGATAAACGATAATAACTGCCTTTGACCCAAACTAAGTGTGCTACCCCTTTCCATTACATGGTAGTCGTATCCGCCAGGCAAAGAATTAATAAATTCATCCACCCCAATCATTTTTGCTGCTTCAATTACCTGCTCTCTGGTGATTTCAGGATTGCGCAAACTAATATTATCTAGTACCGACCCACTAAATAAGAATACATCTTGCAAAACCACCCCTATGTTTTTACGGAGGATTTCCAAATCGTAGGCTTCAATATTTACAGCATCTATACAAATTTCACCTTTTTGAATATGGTACAAGCGATTCAGCAAACTGATAATGGAGGTTTTCCCGCTACCAGTATGGCCAACTAAGGCAACCGTTTCGCCAGCATTTACCGAAAATTCAATGTTTTTTAATACATAATGGGGTTCGGCACTTGGGTCGGAATAAGAAAACCAAACCTGTTTAAAATCAATACTACCTTTTACATTTTGGGGTTTATAAGCATCTGGCGCAGCACTAGCAATGTAATCTGGATTGTCAAGCACTTTAAACACGCGTTCCGCTGCAATCATGCCCATTTGCAAAACATTGAACTTATCTGCTATTACCCTTAAAGGCCTAAAAATTTGATTCAAATACAGAATAAATGCCACCAACAAACCTGCATCCAATGCTTTGCCTGCAATCCACCAAACCAATAAACCCATGCTCACTGCCAGCACTACTTCCACTACTGGAAAAAAAACCGAGTAGGCAAAAATGGCATTGATATTTGCATTTCGATGGTCTTTATTAATATCAGTAAACTTTTTTATTTCGCGCTTTTCGGCCGCAAACGCTTGCACTACTTGCATTCCCGTAATATGCTCCTGTACAAAAGCATTAAGTGCCGCAACAGCATTGCGCACCCGAATAAAACTCTTGTTAACGCTTTCTTTAAAATAATAAGTAGCCACAATCATTAAAGGAAATGGTAGCAAACTCACCAGGGTTAAACGCCAATCCATCCAGAACATGGTAGCCAGTGTAATAATGATGGTTAATAAATCGGCAATAATTGGAATCAATCCGTCCGAAAAAATATCATTAATACTTTCTATATCGTTGATTGTACGAGTAGTTAGTGTTCCAATTGGTGTTTTGTCGAACTGACTCAGGTTTAACCCTACAATTTTTTCATATACCGCAACTCGCATGTCTTTTACAACTGATTGACCAATCCAGGCAGTAATAAACGTAAAGCCAAAACGTACGCTAGTTTCAATAAATAGAAAAATTACCTGAAATATAGTAACTGAAATAATAAACTTTACAGCATCAAATGCCGGTGTTTTTATTAATACAAACTCAAGCCAAACAGGCACGTGTACTGTTTTTCCGGCTGCCGAGTCTATTGTTAGTTGAATTAAATAGGGGCGGATGGGCGCAAATAAAGCCATCACCACTGCTAATAAAATACTGGCATAAAAAAATCCTTTATAAGGTCGCACAAATCGAAAGACCCTCGATAATAGTGATAATTTAAATATTTTTTTTGGCGCAGTATTACTCATCTAGGGTGCAAATGTAATAAGATTGAATTCAGTGGCTACTTTCAAAAATAAATATTCTATAAACTTTTCTGAATCGATAGCAATCTACCCCCTATTAACAGGCCATTGCTTATATTCGTATTGCGATGGAAGAAGCAATGGAAAATCAAACTACAGGAATTCTGCTCCCAAAATACAATCTCGATGAGGAACAGGAAAAAAAAGAAATCATCAGGCATTACCGTGCCCTATTGCGCAGCATCCGTCCAAAATTAAAAAGAGGAGATAAAGAACTAGTTAGGCATGCATTTGAAATGGCTGCAACAGCCCATAAAACGATGCGCAGAAAAAGTGGAGAGCCTTATATTATTCATCCGCTTGCCGTGGCAATGATTTGTGTAGAAGAAATTGGATTAGGGGTAAGAAGTACCATTTGCGCATTATTACACGACACAGTAGAAGATACCGATATTTCTTTAGATGATGTAGAAGATGAATTTGGTACTGAAATTGCACGTATTGTAGATGGGTTAACAAAAATTTCTAACGTTATTGACACCAACACTAGTCAGCAAGCAGAGAACTTTAAAAAAATCTTATTAACCCTTACAGACGACCCTCGTGTAATACTCATTAAACTAGCCGATCGTTTGCACAATATGCGAACCCTCGATCACATGAAGCGTGAGAAACAATTAAAGATTGCTTCAGAAACAGTTTGGGTATATGCACCACTTGCGCATCGAATGGGATTGTATAGTATTAAAACAGAATTAGAAGATCTCTCCATGAAATACATGGAGCCAGAAGCTTACAAAGATATTGCTAAAAAACTCGCAGAAACTAAAAGAGAAAGAAGCCGATATATCAATGAATTTATTCGCCCATTAAAAGATAAATTAGAAGGATCTGATTTAGCATTTGAAATATATGGTCGCCCAAAAAGTATCCACTCTATTTGGAATAAAATAAAAAAGAAATCGGTTTCATTTGAAGAAGTGTACGACCTTTTTGCCATTCGCGTAATTTTAGATTCTGCAGCAGAAAAAGAAAAAGAAGATTGCTGGAAAGTATACTCATTAATTACCGACGAATACACACCTTCTCCAGAAAGATTACGAGATTGGTTGAGTAACCCAAAAAGCAATGGATACGAGGCTTTGCACACAACAGTGATGGGGCCGCAAGGCAAATGGGTAGAAGTGCAAATACGTTCTAAAAGAATGAATGAAATTGCAGAAAAAGGGTTGGCTGCACACTATAAATACAAAGAAGGTGGCGGAGAAGAAGATCGATTCGATAAATGGTTTGGACAAATAAGAGAAGTACTAGCAACACACGATACAGATACGGTTGATTTTTTACAAGATTTTAAAACTTCTTTTTTAGCAGAAGAAATTTATGTGTATACACCAAAAGGTGATGTAAAGATGTTGCCTGTTGGTAGTACCGCTCTTGACTTTGCGTTTTCTATTCACTCTGCCATTGGCACAAAATGTATTGGCGCAAAAGTGCACCATAAACTAGTTCCTATTAGCCATAAATTACGCAGTGGCGATCAAATAGAAATTATTACAAGTAATAAACAAAAGCCTTCAGAGGACTGGCTTAGTTTGGTGGTTACTGCTAAGGCAAAAAGTAAAATCAAAGACTCCCTGCGGGAAGAAAAAAGAAAAATTGCAGACGATGGAAAATATACCCTGCAAAGAAAATTAGAAGGACTAGGTGCCGCATATAACCAACACAATATTGAAGAGTTAGTACATTTTTACAAACTACCTTCTCCCTTAGATTTGTTGTATAGAATTGCTACAAAATCTATAGACCTGCGTGAGTTAAAAGATTTTCATGTTTTGGGCGATAAATTAGAACATCCCAAACCAAAACCAGTTGTTCATGAATTGGCCATTGATCAACAAAAAAATTATACAAAAAAAGATTCTGAACTAATCATTTTTGGAGAGAGCAGTGATAGAATCGTTTATAATTTGGCCAAATGTTGTAACCCTATTCCTGGAGACGATGTATTTGGTTTTGTAAGTACCGGAAAAGGATTAATTATACATAGAACTAGTTGCCCAAATGCAGCACAATTAATGGCCAATTACGGACACCGTGTGGTAAAAACCAAATGGGCTAAAAACAAAGAGATTTCGTTTTTAACTGGTTTGAAAATTATTGGAATGGACGATGTGGGTGTTATTAATAAAATAACCAATGTTATTAGTGGAGATATGCGCGTGAACATTGCCGCACTTACTATTGAATCGGCTGAAGGTATTTTTAGGGGAACTATCAAGGTTTTCGTACACGATAAAGAAGAATTAGAGGAACTTGTAGAAAGATTAAAGCAACTCAATGGAATACAAACAGTTGATCGTTTTGACACAGAATCCGTTGCCTAATAAACTTTTCTAAGAATGTCAATAAAATGATAACTATTTAATTTGACTCATTTAGTAATTACTCAAAATCAAGGCTTATTTTTGCGTCTATTCAAAACAAATTTATGGTTGATGTTATTTTAGGTTTACAATGGGGTGACGAGGGCAAAGGAAAAATCGTCGATTATTTTGCGCCCAATTACGATATCGTAGCGCGTTTTCAAGGTGGTCCAAATGCAGGACATACTTTGTATGTAGAAGGAAAGAAAATGGTCTTGCACCAAATTCCCTCTGGTATTTTTCACCAGAACAAAGTAAATATCATCGGTAACGGTGTGGTATTAGATCCTGTTACACTCAAAAGAGAGTGTGATGCAGTTGCAGCATACGGAATCGATGTAAAAAAGAACTTATTCATTTCTCAAAGAACCAATATCATTATTCCAACCCACCGAGCGCTAGACAAAGCTTCTGAAATGTCTAAGGGTGAAAGTAAAATAGGATCAACTTTAAAAGGAATAGGACCTGCCTATATGGATAAAACAGGCCGTAACGCTATAAGGGTAGGCGATTTGTTAGACAAAAGCTTTACCACGCAATACATTAAGCTCCGATTAAAGCACCAAAAATTATTAGATAATTTTCATTTTATTGAAGATATATCTGCTTGGGAAGAAGAGTTTTTTGAAGCATTAGAGTTTTTGAAAACTTTGAACGTAATTAATTGCGAGTATTATATTAATGAGCAAATAGGTAAAGGCAAAAAAGTATTGGCAGAAGGCGCACAAGGCAGTATGCTAGATATTGACTTTGGAACTTTTCCTTTTGTTACTTCTTCCAATACCATTTCTGCAGGCGTTTGTACCGGTTTAGGTATTTCTCCTAAACAAATCAACGAAGTGATGGGTGTAACCAAAGCTTATTGTACCAGAGTTGGTAGCGGACCATTCCCTACTGAATTAAATGATGCCACTGGCGAAGAACTTAGAAAAATTGGTAGTGAGTTTGGTGCAACAACAGGACGACCGCGTCGTTGTGGTTGGATGGACCTTGTAGCATTGCAATATGCATGTATGATTAATGGGGTTACCCAAGTGATTATGACCAAGGCAGATGTTTTAGACGCATTTGAAGACCTTTCTGTTTGTACTGCTTATAATGTTAATGGAGTGGAAACCAAGCAAGTACCTTTCCAAATGGCTAAAGCAGATATCGTTCCAATTTTAGAACAATTAAAGGGATGGAAAACGGATACTACACAAATTAAGCTTGCAACAGATTTACCAGCAACAATGCATCAATATATTGCGTACATTAACAACTATATTGGTGTTCCGGTAAAGCATGTTTCGAACGGACCGGGTCGCGATCAGATAGTGCATTTATAAAAATTTGAAACTTTTATAAAGAAAAGGCGTTTTTTTTTTGGTGAATACAATTTTGCGTTGAAATTTTACGCACTAAACTTATTAGAATATGGCAGCGAAATCTGATAAGGATAATAAATCCTCTTCAATGAAAAACCCATTGGCAACTAATGCCAATGCAAAACCATCTACAAAAAGCAAAAAAGCTTTGGAAGATGACGACGACTTAGATGACGACGATGCACTTGACACTAAATCAAGTAGCAAAAAACCAGCAACAAAATCAGCTGGAAAAAAATCAAAGGACGACGATGACGACGACGATGATTCAGAAGTAGATGACGACTGGGAAAAACCTGAAGAAGACGACGACTGGGATCCAGACTTTGACGAATTTGATATTCCTAAAAGTAAGGGGAAAAAAGCCGCACCGGGTCCTAAGAAAAAAGCGGATGAAGAAGATGATTTTAAAATCGACGAAGACTTCAAAGAATTCGACCTATTCAACGATAAATCTAATGGATTTGATGACGACGAAGAAGATGATGACTTTTAATCAGCCAAGCTGGTGAAAAGAACTACTGCATCTTATCCAATACATCAACCCGAAGCATTCAAACAACAAATGTTGTATTGGGCCTCTCAATACAATATTTGTTGTTTCTTAGACAATCATGCATACCCTTCCAACTATTCAAACCTCGATTGTTTATTAGCGGTTGACGCTTTTCAATTCTGTTTTCCGGATGTAAATAAGCTAGCAGCATTACGCGAATTTATAGATACGACTGATGATTGGATCTTTGGACAAATTGGCTATGATATTAAAGACGAAATTGCTTCAATACCTTCTGAGCACTTTGATGGAATTGGCTTTCCTGACTTATATTTTTTTCAGCCTGCAATGGTATTAACGTTAGTCAATAACGAGCTAACTATTGCTTCGCTTAGTTTAAGTCCTGAACAAATTTTTACTGAAATTCAAAACATAGATCTTAGTGTTGTTTCAATTGCCAACAATAAAACAGCACTTAATATTCAACCAAGAATTACTAAAGACGAATACGAAGTTGCAGTTAAAAAAATTAAAGAACATATTTTACGAGGCGACTGTTACGAATTAAATTTTTGCCAAGAATTTTTTGCAGAAAATGCAAGCATTGACCCTATCAATGTTTACCAAGAACTCACACAGCTTTCACCAAATCCATTTGCCTGTTATTACCAATGGAATAACAAGCATTTATTGTGTGCTAGTCCTGAAAGGTACTTGCAAAAAAAAGGTAGTCACATCATATCGCAACCCATAAAAGGCACTATTAAAAGAGATGCTGTAAATGAAGCAAACGACCTGCAATTACAAGAAGCACTTTTAGCTAGTGAAAAAGACAAATCAGAAAATGTAATGGTGGTTGATTTAGTAAGAAACGATTTAAGTAAAGTATGCGAAGAAGGGACTGTTAAAGTAGAAGAACTTTTTGGATTATATAGTTTTCCGCAAGTACACCAACTCATTTCAACCGTTTCTGGCGAGCTAAAAAAAGGTATTGACCTGAGTGCTATTTTACAAGCAAGTTTTCCTATGGGCAGTATGACTGGCGCACCAAAACAGCGGGTGATGGAATTAATTGAACGCTACGAAAAAACAAAAAGAGGATTGTATTCTGGCGCTGTGGGATATATTACACCCAATAAAGATTTTGATTTTAATGTAGTAATCAGAAGCATTCTCTATAATGCAAATACGCATTATTTAAGTTACCAAGTGGGCGGTGGTATTACTTTTTATAGCGATGCAGAAAAAGAATACGAAGAATGTTTAACCAAAGCGGCTGCAATTAAAACTGTATTGAATAGTCCTACAAGTATTTAGTGACCCCCATCAACCAATAATCGAAAAGATTCCATTAATAATTGATTTTTTTTAGCAGAAAAAATAGCTAGTTTTTCTTTAGGTAAACGCATGCTAAATTTTTTCCCTTCCGATAATGCTTTGTCAAAACCTGGATTCCACTTATTAAATTGTTGGATGTCTATTACAAGTGCACTAGCAACAATCAATGAATTATACCTGCCACTTATTTCTATCAATTCTGTATTAGCCGTTTCTTCTGCCGATAAAGCAATTGGCTCATTATGCTTAACTATATTTTGTTTCAGTTTTACCGTTTCTTCTGCAGTAAGTGTGGTCCATCCACCCCCACCTTCAAAAACATAATGCGTGGCAATAAATTTTTTTACATGGTTGCGGGTTTCTTCGGGTAAAAAATATTGCAAATCCCAAAAGCTTCTACTACCTGCTTTTCGAATGCATTGTCGAACCCTACCTGCACCACCATTATAGGCTGCTACTACTAATAACCAATCACCAAATTCAGTATATAATTCTCGCATTAATTTAGCAGCTACATGGGTACTTTTATTAAAGTCCATACGCTCGTCATTGAATCCTACTCTTAAACCAAAACGTTTTGCTTCGTAGTCCATTAGTTGCCAAGGACCTACTGCTCCAGCCCATGAAACCAACCCAGATTGTAAATGACTTTCAATTACGCTGAGGTATTTCATTTCTTTGGGAATACCATAGAGCGCTAAAATATTATCGTACAAATCAAAATAAGGTTTGCCCCAGGTTTTCATACGCTCCAATTCTTTCCCTTGTTTGCGCATATATTCTTGTACAAAAGAAACTGCTCTTGGATTTAATTGGGCGGTATAAGGTTTGGTTGCGTCAAAATGGTTGTCATTAAATAAACTCTGAAAGCCATACCGATCCTTGGTTGTATCAATTGTTGCTGACTTTGGTTTTATAATTGAATCAATTGCAAGAGCATTTGCCTGCAACGAAAAAAAACAGGCAATAAGGCTACTTAAAAAAACTTGGTGCCAATGTTTGATGAAATAACATGTTTGCATCAGCAACAAATTATGGGTTGATTGCTTTGCTTTGCATTAACTGATTAGACAATTGCAATAAGGTGGTTTCTGCAAATTGATTGGTCATAATTTGCAAGCCAAAAGGCAAACCATTAGAATGCTGGAATAGTGGAATAGAAATACCAGGAATCCCTACAAGATTTGCAAAAACAGTATAAATATCTGCCAAAAACATGGCAACTTGGTCGCTAGATTTTTCGCCAATTTTAAACGCCGTAAAAGGAACCGTTGGCGATATAATGGCATCGTATTGTTTAAATACTTCTGTGGATTTATTTAATAAAATTCTACGCACTTGTTGCGCCTTAGTAAAGTAGGCATCAAAATAGCCTGCACTCAATACAAAAGTTCCTAATAAAATTCTGCGTTGTACTTCTTTGCCAAAACCTGCAGTTCTAGACGCTTTGTATAGCTCGTTTAAATCTGCGTTTTCAATAGGGGCTCGATAACCATACCTAACCCCGTCAAACCTTGAAAGATTACTTGACGCCTCGGCCGTTGTTAGTACATAATAAGTTGGCACAATTTGGTCTAATAAATCAAACTCAATGGGCTCCACTGTATGTCCTTGCAATTGCAATGTTTGTATCAATGCAAGAATGCTATTTTTTATTTCTGAATCTAAACCCGCGTGTTCAAGTGCTTGTTTAAAATAAGCAATCCGGTATTTTTTTTGACTAGGTAAAATACTTTTAGAATAATCCGGAACAGGAGTTACAGAAACGGTGCTATCATAGTCATCCGCTCCTGCTATCACTTCTAAAACAAGTGCTGCATCTTCTACGGTTACCGCAAAAATGCCAATTTGATCGAAGGATGAAGCATAAGCAATTAATCCATACCTAGAAATTCTACCATAACTAGGCTTCAAGCCAACTACGCCACAAAAATCTGCAGGTTGACGAACAGAACCACCGGTATCTGACCCCAAACTAATCATGGAAAGACCTGCTTGAACACTAACGGCCGAACCGCCAGAAGATCCACCAGGAACGCGAGATGTGTCAATTGCATTTTTCACCGGACCGTAAGCAGAATTTTCATTGCTGCTACCCATGGCGAATTCATCGCAGTTTTGTCTGCCAATAATAATGGCTTCTTCTTGCAATAGTTTTTCAACAACAGTTGCGTGGTATATTGACTGAAAATTTTCTAGAATTTTAGAACCGGCAGAAACTTTGTGTCCTTTGTAGCAAATAACATCTTTAATACCAACAACAACGCCGTGTAATTTTCCTAGTGGTGCGCCTGATTGGCGTTTTGCATCTAAAGATTCTGCCATAGCAATAGCCTCTTCTGTAAACACTTCTAAATAAGCATTTAAATGGTTGTTGGTTGCTATTGACCCTACATAATAACGAACGGCCTCCACACAGGTGGTTTGGCCGTTCTGTAATGCATTATGGTAGTCTTTGATTGTGCTGAAGCGAAACAAAGGCTAAAAAGCTTTAATAGTAAATTGAATTAAGGTTGTGGGGTAGTTTGGTCTTTTTCTTTCATACCTTCTTCTATTTCTTTTTTCACATTGTTCTTGGCATCGTTGAACTCACGAATCCCCTTGCCTAAACCTTTCATAAACTCTGGAATCTTGCGACCACCAAATAAAACCAACACAACTACTGCAATAAGTAAAATTTCTTGAAATCCTAAGTTGCCCATAAAAATTGTTTTTTGAGAAAATAAAGTTAAGGCAAATCAACTGCCTCACAATTAAATATTATCATTCAAGCAATAATTAACAAAAAAGCGGAAGCTTAGCATAACTAACCTTCCGCTTTTAACTATTTCAACAAAACGTTTAGAAACGTTTTTCTTTAATACGAGCACTTTTACCACTACGCTCTCTCAAGTAGTACAATTTGGCACGGCGAACCTTACCAGTCTTGTTCAACAAGATAGAATCAATATTTGGCGATAACATAGGGAACAAACGTTCAACACCTACTGCATCTGAAATTTTGCGAACTGTAAAAGAAGCCGTTGCTCCAGTGCCTTGTAATTTAATTACATCACCACGGAAACTTTGGATACGTTCCTTGCCACCCTCTACAATTTTATAGTTTACAGTGACATTGTCACCTGCTTTAAACTTAGGGTGTTGTTTTTTAACGGTCAATTGTTCGTGTACAAACTGAACTGCTGCGTCCATAACTTTATTTTTTTGCGGACGGCAAAGGTATAGAAAAAATTATAAAATATAACTGCTAAACAGAATATTTTTTATCTCGCTACGTTTACCGCTCTTTTTTCTCTAATAACGGTTACTTTGATCTGACCAGGATAGGTCATTTCTGTCTGAATTTTTTGAGCAATCTCAAAGCTTAGCTTATCGCTATCGCCATCGGTTACTTTTTCTGCTTCAACAATTACGCGTAATTCACGTCCTGCTTGAATTGCATAGGCTTTTTCAACTCCTTGATACGCCATGGCTAGGTTCTCAAGGTCTTTGATTCTTTGCAGGTATTGTTGCATGATTTCACGACGCGCACCAGGACGAGCACCGCTAATAGCGTCACAGGCCTGAATAATTGGAGAAATCACATATTGCATCTCCATTTCATCGTGGTGAGCACCAATTGCATTAACAACTGCTGGATTTTCGCCATATTTTTCAGCCAATTTGGCTCCTAATAATGCGTGGCTCAATTCGGTTTCTTCGTCTGGAACCTTACCTATATCGTGCAATAATCCGGCACGTTTAGCCAATTTAGGGTTCATTCCTAGTTCTGCTGCCATGATTCCGCATAAATTAGCAGTTTCACGACTATGCATTAACAAGTTCTGACCATAAGAAGAACGGAAACGCATTTTACCTACAATACGTACCAATTCTTTGTGCAAGCCATGGATCCCCATTTCGATAACGGTTCTTTCTCCAATTTCCATTACTTGCTCTTCTAACTGGCGACGGGTTTTTTCAACCACTTCTTCAATACGTGCTGGGTGGATCCGGCCATCGGCCACCAAACGTTGTAAGCTTAAGCGGGCAATTTCGCGTCTTAACGGATCGAATGAAGAAAGAATAATGGCTTCTGGCGTATCATCCACAATAAGGTCAACCCCTGTTGCAGCTTCAATCGCACGAATATTACGTCCTTCTCTTCCAATAATTTGTCCTTTAATTTCGTCGGTTTCTAGGTTGAAAACAGTTACGGTGTTTTCAATAGTAATTTCTGCCGCCGTACGTTGAATAGACTGAATAACAATTTTACGGGCTTCTTTATTGGCCTTTAATTTTGCTTCTTCAATAATATCTTGTTGTAAAGCCAATGCCTGAGAATGGGCTTCTTGCTTTAAACTTTCAATCAATTGGGCTTTAGCATCTTCTGCACTTAAGCCTGCAATTTTTTCAAGTTTACGAATATGCTCTTCTTGGTGTTTTTCTAATTCAGTACGCTTTAGGTTTACCAATTCAATCTGACGATTCAGGTTATCCTTAATAACTTCATTGTCTTTGGTTTGTTTGTCGAGCCCAGTTTCTTTTTGGTTGATAGAAATCTCTTTCTGTTTGATGCGATTTTCAGCTTCTCCCAATTTGCGATTGCGGTCCATCACTTCGCGGTCGTGTTCAGATTTTAACTGCACAAACCTTTCTTTGGCCTCTAATTGCTTTTCCTTTTTAATGGTTTCAGCACGTAATTCGGCTTCTTTTAGGATGGTTTGGGATTGATGCTCGGCATCTTCAATTTGCTTTTTTGTATTTTTTGAAAACAGGAACTTGCCCGCTAGGCCCCCTGTAATTAGTGAGAATGCACCAATTATAATAGAAATGACTGTTTGATCCATGGTTTTGGTAAGTTTTAAAATAGTTCAGAATCTTATTACACAAATCACAGCCCGTTTTACCAGAACTAGCATATGACAAGGGACGAAGATACTTAAATAATTAAAGTGAACCGACTTGGATAATGAGGCTTTACTGATTTTCTTGCAAGGCTTTGTCAATTGTCTTCTCCAAACTGCTCATTTGAGTAGCCAATTCCGACCATTTTACCAATAAATTACCAGACTGGGTTTGTTCAGTTGCAAACCAAAGTAGGGCCATGGAAACGTAGTCCTGCATGTCTTTGCCAGCAAAATTGGTTTTGAATTCAGTTATTTTATCGTTTATTAGGCTTGCAGTTTTACGCACCATCTCCTCATCTGCCGGATCTATTTTTAAACGATAGGTCCGGTCGGCAATTAAAATATTTACAGGTATCAGTTCTTCCATATTATTAAGTATTCAGCAATAAAAGGCATTTTTCTATGTCTTTTAGATAGCCGTCGATTCGCTTTTCCATTAAAGCTTTTTCGGTACCACTCCAATTGGCAGTACCTAGTTTAACTGTTTGGATTTGTTCTGCCAAGCCTTGCAATTGGACCTCTTTTTGGTCTTTTTCGCTCAGTAATTTTTCTACCTCTTTTTTAAGCTTTTGGTTCTCTTTCTGCAATACTAGTTGTTGCTTCAGAAGTATCTGCAGCTTTTCTTGTATTGCTTTTAGTTGTTCAGAAAGTTCCACCATCCGTCTAAATTAATAGTTATCTTATAATAAAATTCGAATACTTATTCTTTTTTCTACCCATTTTATTGCCTACTTGCGAATTTCGGCGCCCAATTCTTTTTCGAAATTATGTACCAACTTAGCCACCATTGCATCAACTTCTTTGTCTGTTAGTGTCTTTTCGTCGTCCATAAAGGTAAAACTAACCGCCATTGACTTTTTATCGAGTCCTAATTTTTCGCTTTCAAAAACATCAAACAAGCGAACCTGTTGTAATTTTTGAAGTTGGGTTTTCTTTACCTGTTGTTCAATAGCTTCGAAACTTACGCTTCTGTTTACTACTAAAGCTAAGTCGCGCAACATAGCTGGAAATTTAGGCACTTCTTTATAGGTGATTTTTCTTTGTTCTACTAACTGAAGCAGTAAACCAAAGTCAATATCAATATAGTATACCGCTTGCTTAATATCGAAACCAGCAAGTTGCTCTTTGTTTACTTCAAATAATTGCCCAATTTCTTTTTTTCCAACTTTAATGCTCATAGCATTTGCCTTGTCTTCTACTAAACCAAATTGCCAACCAGTTAAACCTGTTAATTGAATAATGGCCGCTGCAACTCCTTTCGCTTTATAGATATCTAAGGGCTTAGATTTTTGGTGCCAATTTTCTTCTTGGTTTTCTCCGGTAAAATACAAAGCCAACTTTTCTGATTCTGAATATTGGCCTGGCCCATTGCTCAAATAAGTTTTACCAAACTCAAAACATTGAAGATTATTATTTTTTCGGTTGAGGTTATAGGCCAGAGTTTCTAATCCAGTTTCTAACATAGATGGACGCAAAATGTCTAAATCTGCACTAAGGCTGTTAATCATTTTTACCGCAGTTTCTAAAACTGTTTCACTAAAATATTTACTATTAGTAATGGAGTTGGTTAAGAGTTCCACAAAACCTTGACCCACCAAATAATTGGCAATTTTTTCTTTTAAATTTTCTTTTACTGCTGTAGGATCAATGGCAGGACTAATAGTAATGGTAGCAGGAATTTCAATATTATCTAATCCATCAATTCTAATAATTTCTTCTACAATATCTGCCGGCAAACTGATATCTGGCTTGCTTCTTGGAACAGCTACACGCAATTCATCTTGGCCTTCTTTTAAAATTTCAAAACCAAGTGCACTTAAAATTCTATTCACTTTATCGGCATGATAATTTTTGCCGCTTAGCTTTTTTAGGTAATGGTGTTTTAAAGAAATTTCTGTTTTTGGAAGTGGGTTAGGATAAATATCAACTACATCGCTAGCAATTTCACCGCCAGCCAACTCTTTAATTAAAAGTGCTGCACGTTTTAATGCAATCACTGTATTATCTATGTCTACGCCTTTTTCAAATCTGGTTGCAGCATCTGTTCTTAAACCATGATGTACCGATGATTTACGAATACTTGAAGGTTGAAACCAAGCACTCTCTAAAAAGATACTAGTTGTTTCTGCTACAACCCCGCTATTTTGTCCGCCATACACACCGGCGATACACATTCCCGCACTTGCATTGCAAATCATTAAATCGTTTGCAGTCAATTTTCTTTCTTTGCCATCAAGGGTAATAAACGAAGTTCCTTCAGCCAAATTTTTTACAATAACGGTTTTACCTGCAATAGCATTTGTATCGAATGCGTGCAAGGGTTGACCCGTTTCATGCAAAATAAAATTGGTGATATCCACTATGTTATTGATAGGTCTTAACCCAATGGCAAGCAATTTATTTTTTAACCAATCAGGTGATTCTTTTACAGTAACACCACTAATAGTTAACCCAGCATAACGTGGACAAGCAGTTGAATTTTCTACTTGAATGGCAATGGGTAAGGAATTATTATCTATTTTAAATCCATTGGCATTAGGCGTTTTAACCCTGGTCTCTTGTTGATGATGTGTTAAATAAGCACATACATCTCTAGCAACACCAAAATGGCTCATGGCATCCATTCTATTGGGTGTTAATCCAATTTCATAAATCCAGTCGGAATAGGGTTGAAAATGTTCGGCAGCATGGGTTCCAGGAATCAAGGATGCTGGCATTACTAAAATACCGGCATGACTTCCACCCAAACCAATTTCGTCTTCGGCGCAAATCATTCCAAAACTTTCTATCCCCCTGATTTTGGCAATTTTCATGGTGATCGGATCGCCAGTTAAAGGATAAATGGTTGTTCCAACACCTGCTACCACTACTTTCTGCCCAACAGCTACATTTGGTGCACCGCAAACAATTTGCAATGGTTCCTCTAAACCTATATTTACTTTTGTTAGGGTAAGTTTGTCTGCATTAGGATGAATGCTGCATTCTAGCACTTCTCCAATAACCAAGCCAGCCAAGCCGCCTTTGATGCGTTCGTATTTTTCTAAACTTTCTACTTCCAAACCAATGGAGGTAAGAATTTTGGATAATTTTTCGGGTTCTATTGTATCAGGTAAGTATTCACTCAGCCAGTTGTAACTAATGGTCATAATTGCTAACGCTTTTCAGGTATCAAAAATAGGTGATAAATGTTTGATGACCTTGTGAATGTGTAAATTTGAAAAGACTAGGCCTTAATAGAATGGGGGCTTTAGGGTAATAAGGCTTATAAAACGTTTTTTAGTTACGATTTTTTTTGTTTAATCATTGCGAAAATTTAAGAAATTTTTCTGCACAAGACTTTGTTAATATACATGGATTCGAGTAGGAAAACTTTTAGCTTTGGTGGATAAGCATGGAAAAACTTGTGAATAGCGCAGGTTTGCATGTGAATGGAGCTATAATAACCTGTGGATGAAAAATGATTGAAATAAATTTTCAGAACCCGAATTCTTACCTCATATTCGCTTCCCCTTGTTCTGAAGTAATTTATTGGGAACCCACCAATGCATTACCTAATTAAATTTTTGGGTTAGTTTTTTAAAGCAGCAAAATCAACAATGGAAATAACTAGTTTAAACAAAGACCGTAAGAGAAGAAAAACCACAGTAGACCTAAATACAATGGTTTACGGCAAAGTTCCTCCACAGGCAAAAGAATTAGAAGAAGCGGTATTGGGTGCTATAATGCTTGAAAAAAGCGCTTTTGATACCATTACAGAAATTATAAAGCCAGAGTGTTTTTATGTAGAAGCGCACCAGCATATTTTCAACGCAATGATGGGCTTGCAACAAAAAAACATGCCTATTGATATTTTGACGGTAGTTGAAGAACTTAAATTTAGAGAGCAATTAGATATTGTTGGCGGACCATATTATGTAACCAAACTAACCAATTCAGTTGTATCAACAGCCAATATTGAAGCGCATGCTAGAATTGTTTTACAAAAATTTATTCAAAGAGAATTGATTCGTATTAGCGGAGAAATTATTGGCGATGCTTATGAAGATAGTACCGATGTATTTGATTTGTTGGATGAGAGCGAAACCAAAATGTTCAATATTACCAACAACTATCTAAAAAAGAATTTCGAAGAAATCACAGAGGTTTTGGCAAAAACCATGAACCGAATTGATGAACTACGTACTAAAACAGACGATATATCTGGCGTACCTAGCGGGTTTGCAACGCTCGATCGTATTACTTATGGATGGCAACCAACCGATTTAATTATTCTAGCAGCAAGACCTTCTGTGGGTAAAACAGCTTTCGCATTAAATTTAGCCCGAAACGCGGCTTTGCATCCTACCAAACCAGTTGCTGTAGGTTTTTTCTCTTTAGAAATGGGCGCATCTCAATTGGTTCAAAGGATTTTGAGTGCTGAGAGTGAAATAAAAATGGAGAAAATTAGCCGTGGTAAATTAGAAGACCACGAGTACCAACAATTGTTAAACAAGGGTATTAAAAAATTAGAAGTTGCGCCAATATTTATTGACGATACAGCTGCGCTAAATATTTTTGAATTTAGAGCAAAAGCAAGAAGACTTGTTACCAAACATAATGTTGGCATTATTATTATTGACTATTTACAATTGATGAGTGGCACCAATGATAAAGGGGGAAATCGCGAACAAGAAATTAGTAATATTTCAAGAAACTTAAAAGCACTTGCCAAAGAATTAAAAGTGCCTATAATAGCATTGAGTCAGTTAAGTCGTGCCGTTGAAACCCGAAAGGAAAGTAAAATGCCACAGTTGAGTGATTTACGTGAGTCGGGTGCTATTGAGCAAGATGCCGATATGGTTATGTTTATTTATCGTCCAGAATATTACGAAGTTAAAAGCAACGAAATGGGCGAAAGTACTCATGGAGAAACGCATATTCGAATAGCCAAACACAGAAATGGATCATTGGAAACCATTAAACTAAGGGCTAATTTATCTATTCAACGTTTTGAAGAATGGGAAGAAGATACTGCAGCAGCTGGTTTATCAAAAAACTGGAAACCATTAGGTCCTCCAACAACTCCAACAGCTGGAGCTGCAGACAGTGATGGCGCTAAATTTTATTTGCAAAAAGGCAGTAAAATGAATGAGGCTGATTTTGACCAAGGCTTTGAAACAGAACAACCTTTTTAATGTTGTACCGAATTTGCAATAAATGAGTGTGCCATTTTTTTTTGAACCCAAACTAGTTGACGCAAACTTACCTTTTGTTTTAAGCGAAACAACAAGTAAGCATTGTGTGCAAGTCTTGCGCATGAAAGTTGGACAGCCCCTCAATTTAACAGACGGAAAAGGCAATTTATTTATGGCTAGTTTGTTAAGTGCCGATAAACAAAAATCAGTTGCCCTTATTGAAAAAACGAGCTTTACCACGCAGTCTAATAGCTGCAATAGTGTTGGCATTTCTTTACTAAAAAACGCAGACAGATTTGAATGGATGCTAGAAAAAATAACGGAAATTGGTATTATTGAAATTTATCCATTGATCTGTAAAAGAACAGAACACCAACGTTTTCGATACGATAGAATGCAACAAATATTAGTTGCTGCAATGCTTCAAAGCGAACAAGTTTGGTTGCCAGTATTGCACGAGCCTATTGATGTTATGCAATTGATACCTTCAGCAAAACACCAACAAAAATTAATAGCACATTGTACCGATGATTCAAAAAACTCCATCAACACATTGCCTATTACAAACAATGCCTTGATTTTAATAGGCCCCGAAGGTGATTTTACACCCGACGAAATATCATTGGCAAAGAACAATGCATTTTTACCTGTGAGTTTAGGTAATACCCGATTAAGAACGGAAACTGCTGGAGTTGTTGCTATTACACTACTTGCAAATAGATCTTAGTAATTTTATTTCTTATCTTACCAATATGAAGCGCTATCATTTTTTACTAATTTTTATATTATTGGTAAATATTGTTGGATGCAAAAATGCACTAACTCGAAAAAAAAATATTTTCCGAGACACCTCTATTACAAAAGTTACTTCATTTAATACTTTATTTTTCGACAGCATACAAGTAACCAATTTTTTATTGTTACACCCAGAACTAAGCAATTATGAAAATCAGTTTAATGATTTTTACAAAGCGCGAAACTACCAATATGCATGGTTCGACAAAGAGGGTATTACCGATCAAGCTGCTCATTTTTTAAACCTCTTAAATAATGATAGCAATGAATTACAAGATAGTAGTATGCTGAATCCAGCACTAGTTCAGCTTTACAATACCTTACACTACGATACATTGCATAAAACGCCAAAAGATAGTATGTTAAAAACAGAGCTGCTATTTACTGGGCAATTTTTTTTATATGCCGAAAAAGTATACAATGGTAGCAATATAAATACCGCAGATCTTGGCTGGTTTATTCCTAGAAAAAAAATTGACCTAACTAATCTCTTAGGCGAAACATTAAAATTAAAAGCCACTGAAATTGGCTTACTGGCAGATACTAATTCGCCATACAAAAAATTGCAAACCCAACTAAGTTTTTATTACCAGCTTGCAAAAAAAGAAGCAGTTGACACTATTCCATTTCAACCGAAACCGCTTAAAAAAGGCAATAACGCACAGGTAATTAAAACAATTAAAAATCGGTTGGCTGCATTAGGTGATTTACTTATTAATGATAGCCTTTCAAAATATGATTCATTATTATTCAAAGCCGTTGTTCAATTTCAAAAAAGAATGGGCTTAAGTGTTGACGGTGCGATTGGGAATAAAATGATTGAAGAATTAAATGTACCTGCTGCTAAAAGAATCAAACAGTTATTAGTAAATATGGAACGCTTACGTTGGCTACCTGTAATTAAAGACAGTAACTATATTTTAGTGAATATTCCAGAGTACAAATTGCATGTAATAGATAGTGGGAAAACTATTTTTGACTTAAATGTAATTGTAGGCAAAACTGCTAATGGAACTGTCATCTTTAATAGTCAATTAAAATACATTGTATTTAGTCCCTACTGGAATGTGCCTGCAAGCATTGTTGAAAAAGAAATCCTTCCCGCTATTGCTAAAAATCCAAAATATTTAGAAAAAAATAATATGGAAATCACGGGTAAAAGCAAGGGGCTTCCTACTATCCGTCAAAATCCTGGCCCATTAAATTCATTGGGATTGGTGAAATTTTTATTTCCAAACAATTACGATATTTATTTACACGATACCCCAAACAGAGAACTGTTTACACAATCTAGCAGGGGATTGAGCCATGGCTGTATTCGCATAAGTAATCCTCAAAAAATGGCTGCTTATTTATTAAGAAGTGACACCATTTGGAATGCAACAACAATTGACACCGCCATGCACCAGCCAATAGAAAAATGGGTGACCTTAAAAAAAACAATCCCAGTATTCATTGTTTATTTTACAGCCTGGATAGACCAAAATGGTTTGCTTAATTTTAGAAAAGACATTTATGGGCATGATGAAAAAATGTCTTTGAAATTATTTAAACAATAACTAATTAATTTAGCTACTTAAAATACTAACTATGCAATTGGTTGAAGTAACAGATAAAAAAACAGCTGCCGAATTTATAAAAATAGCAGTTCAAATTAACAAATCGAACCCTGCATACATCCGTCCGCTTGACAATGAAGTGAACGAAGTGTTTGATCCTTTGAAAAATAAATTTTTTAACCATGGCGAACCAAAACGCTGGATTCTTTTAAATGAAGAAGGTGTTGGCATTGGTAGGATTGCTACTTTTGTCAATAGCAAGTATATTAATAAAGGAACTGATTTTGAAACAGGAGGCATTGGTTTTTTTGATTGTATTAATAATCAAACAGCTGCAAATATTTTGTTTGATGCTGCAAAGCAATGGTTAATTAGCAAAGGGGCTGCCGCAATGGATGGGCCAATTAATTTTGGAGACCGCGATAAATGGTGGGGCTTACTTGTGGAAGGTTTTGATAGCGAACCAATATATGGCATGTCTTTTAATCCCTCTTATTACGAATCACTTTTTGATGCTTATGGGTTTAAAAATTACTACAACCAATATTATTATACCATGGTGGTAGACGATCCATATCCAGCGCGTTTTACAGAAAGGCATGCTAGGTTTAAAGCAAAGCCAGACTACCAAGCAAAACATGCCAAACTCAATGAAATAGAAAAATATGCCATGGATTTTGCTACGGTGTATAATAAGGCTTGGGCGCAACACGGAGAAGCAAAAGAGATTTCGAATGACGAGGTATTAAAATTGTTTAAAAAGATGAAGCCCATCTTAGATGAACGCACCATTTGGTTTGCCTATTTTAAAGAAGAGCCAATTGCCATGTTTATCAATATCCCCGACCTCAACCAATATTTCAAATATTTTAATGGAAAATTAGGCTGGTTGCAAAAACTACAGTTGGTTTGGATGAAATGGCGAGGTAGCAACAAAAGACTCACGGGTATGGCTTTTGGCGTAGTTCCAAAATTCCAAGCATTAGGGGTGGATAGCTTTTTAATCAAAGAATGCGGCCAATTTGTTCAGGGTAATGGGTGGTACGATATGTATGAAATGGGCTGGGCTGGCGAATGGAACCCAAAAATGATCAATATCTACAAAAGCCTAGGAGGTAAGCAAAGTAGGCGTTTAATCACTTACCGCTACCTATTTAACCCTAGCCAAAATTTTGAAAGACATCCAGAAATGGACTACAAATAAAAAACTTATTCAGAAAATCAGTTTCTACCCAGTAATCATTGTAAAAAACTGCTTGATTGCTTACATTTGAACTTCTTCTAAGTGAATTATGGATAATTTCGTTGTATCAGCCAGAAAATACCGCCCACAGAACTTCAATACTGTGGTTGGGCAAGCGCATATCACCACAACGCTCAAGAATGCCATTAAAAATAACCAATTAGCGCACGCATTTTTATTTTGCGGACCAAGAGGTGTGGGTAAAACAACCTGTGCTAGAATATTAGCAAAAACCATTAATTGTACTAACCAAACAGCCGATGGCGAAGCTTGTAACACTTGTAATAGTTGTGTTTCTTTTGACGCAGGCAGTTCCTTAAATATTCATGAATTAGATGCGGCTAGTAATAACTCGGTAGACGATATTCGATCTTTAGTTGAACAGGTTCGATTTGCACCACAGGCGGGTAAATACAAAGTATATATTGTAGATGAGGTACACATGTTAAGTGCGAGTGCCTTTAATGCATTTTTAAAAACACTGGAAGAACCACCACCCTATGCAATTTTCATTCTGGCTACAACCGAAAAACATAAAATATTACCTACAATTTTAAGTAGGTGTCAAATTTTTGATTTCAAACGCATCACCAATAACGACACGGTAGAACATTTACAAGAAATTGTTACCAAAGAACATATCAATGCCGAAAAAGCAGCACTACAAGTTATCGCCCAAAAAAGCGAAGGTTGTATGCGTGACTCTTTAAGTATTTTAGATAAAATTGTCAGCTTCACCAATGGCACACTTACGTATCAAAATACACTAGAGCATTTAAATATATTAGACGACGACTATTATTTTAAAATGTTAGAAGCCATGCAAGAACAAGACCTTGCAACGGCTATGCTTTTATTTGATGAAATAAACCGCAAAGGATTTGAAGGCGATTTGGTATTGAATGGATTTGCTGAATTTATTAGAAATTTATTGGTTTGTAAAGACCCAAAATCCGCGGCTTTATTAGAAGTGGTTGAAGGCATGCAAGCCAAATATACCAGCACTGCAGTAAAAGCAGGTGTTTCTTTTTTGGTGAGTGCTTTGAATATTTTAAATGAATCGGAAATAAATTATAAAATGGCGCGCAATAAAAGATTGCACGTTGAATTGACCATTATCAAACTAAATTTTTTACAACAAGCCATTGAGCTCAGTTCAGAAAATGGCATACTTGTAAAAAAAAAACGGATTGACGGACCCATTGCTATCCGCACAAAACAAATTCCATCCATCCAACTAAATGTTGCTTCAAACACTGCAGCGCCTGCTCCAAAACTTTATATTGAAACACCTGCCGCAACGGTAACAGCAGCAAAGCCAGTGACCCCAGTTGCAGCGAATCCAACCCCAATTAAACCGCCAGTTGCTACTCCAAAACCCAACCTAATTCCTACCGGAAATAAAAAAGGTCTATTGGATGCATTGCGTGAAAAATATGGTGACCAATATGCTATTGAAGAAGTGAAAGAGGCAGAAGTACTAAACATGGACAAGCTTAGATCTTGTTGGGAGAGTTACACCAAAATATTAGAACAACAACTTAAACATTCTTCTGCAGGCACTTTTAAAATTGCCAAATTAGCAATTGAAGATGATATTCATTTTACAGTAACTATTTCTTCTCTAACTTCTCAAAAATTTGTGGAGCAAGAGCGAATGGTGCTGATAGACCATTTGCAAAAAGCATTCAATAACAGAACCATTGCTTTTACGGTTTTGGTAGATGCAGGAGAAATGGAAGAAGTACCCGCACATTTGCGCATGAATAGCCGTCAAAAATACGAGCGAATAGCCGAGCAATACCCACTTGTAAAAGCACTCAAAGAAAAATTGAAATTAGAAATCGACTATTAATTTAGTGGCGCTTATTTGCTTTGCGTGTACCCGTTTTTCAATAACCAAGGAAGTATTTTTGTGCGTTGGTCTCCTTGAACAATAATTTCTGCGTCCTTAGCAGACCCACCTGTTCCACAAAAGTTTTTTAATTGTTTGCCAAGAACCTCAAGGTCTTCATTGGTGCCAATAAATCCTGTAATTAAAGTAACAGCCTTTCCTGCACGGTGTTTGGTTTCTAAACGAATGCGTAATTTTTGTTGGGCTGGCGCAAGTGTTGCTAATATTTCATCGGTCGACTCAAATGAAAAATTTGGGTCTGTACTAAATACGAATCCTCTACTATCGGGCTTATTTTTTTTTGACATTGTACAAATTTAATAAAAGAATCTTCTAGTTAAAACTGGCTTTTAAACTGAGGTCTACACTTTGTGCTTGATGAATCAATGCCCCAACACTTACATAATCAACACCAGTATTAGCATAATCTTGAATATTTTCTAAATTAATTCCACCACTCGCTTCTGTTTCAAAATCAGTTCCAATTATTTTAACTGCTATTGCTAAATCTATAGGTAAAAAATTATCCAACATAATTCTAAAAACTTTTCCTTTTCCTATTGCGCATACTTTTTCTACGTCGGCTAGTGTTCTGGTTTCTACTTCAATTTTTAAGGGCAAATTATTTGTAGAAACATAATTAAACGCTTTATTTATAGCCATTTCTAATCCGCCACAATAGTCAATATGATTGTCTTTTAGCATAATCATATCGTATAAAGCAAATCGATGATTAACGCCACCACCAATTTTAACTGCCGCTTTTTCTAGCAATCTAAAATTAGGCGTTGTTTTTCTGGTATCTAAAATTTGAGTGTGATATCCTTGTAATAAATTAGTATATTTTTTTGTGAGTGTTGCTATCCCAGACATCCGTTGCATGCAGTTTAATACAAGGCGTTCCGCACTAAGTATCGCATGAATTGGCGCATGCACTTCAAATGCAATCTCTCCTTTTTTCATAGTATCGGCATCTGCTTTAAATGCCTTAAAAATTGTTGTAGGAGTTAGTATTTGAAAAATTCTTTCCGCTACTTTCATTCCAGCCAAAACACCGTCTTGCTTTATCATTAAAACTGCTTTACCCATAGCGGCACTATCAATGCAACTCAAAGTAGAATAGTCGCCGTTTCCAATATCTTCTTTTAATCCAGCTATTATCAATTGATCTAGCAGCTCTTGTGTGGTTTGCATCTTACAAAACTAAGGTCTTAGAATAAAATTGGGGCTATGATAAATAAAACTTCCTATGCATTAATTAATGCGCATGGTAATAATCTGGTGCTTGTTAGATTTGGCTTTTAGCATCACAGTTACATTGTAAGACTTACCAGTGCTAGTTAATTTACCAGTGATATACAAAGTATTACCTATTTCACGGTCAGACCCTTTTTCAAAGCCTTTAATATGGTTATCATCAAAAAAAGTCTTCAAAGCAATCGTTGCTTGATTACGACCCATATTTTTAACTTCTTCTTTATCGAGTAATTTCAAATCGATAAAATCGTCAAAATAGGCACCTATTTCTGTAGCATCTGCCGTCTTAAATGCTTTAACAATAGCATCTGTATCTGGTTGAATTGAAAATGACGCAGTGCCCACAAATACGGCGATTAATAAAAATATATATTTCATATTGATAGATTCTTAAGAACAGTTTGCTAAAAACATGCCAACTTTGATAAATTGCACGCAAAAGCTAAGTTAGCTGAAAAGAATTATTTAAATAACCGTGTTTTATGAGCAAGAAAGTGATTTTAGCAATTATGGATGGATGGGGATTAGGAAAAATTCCTAGTGCAGATGCCATTCAGCAAGCGCGCCCTGCATTTGTAAGTAGTTTATATAGTAAATATCCAAATACCACTTTGGTTACTTGTGGCGAAGAAGTAGGACTACCTGACGGACAAATGGGTAATAGTGAAGTTGGGCACCTGAATTTAGGTGCTGGAAGAATCGTGTACCAAGAGTTACAAAGAATTAATGTAGCCATCCGTACTGGTGAATTGGCTCAAAACCCTGTGTTATTGGCGGCTATTGAACAAGCAAAAACAAACAACAAGCCTTTGCATTTATTAGGTTTAGTTAGTGATGGTGGCGTTCACTCGCATACTAGTCATTTAAAAGCTATTTGCAATATTTGTAAAGACGCTGGCTTAACCGAAGTATATATCCATGCATTTACAGATGGTCGTGATACAGATCCTAAAAGTGGCTTAGGATATATTACAGATATAGAGGATTTTTTAAAAGGCGCTGTAGGAAAGATTGCTACCGTTAGTGGCAGGTATTATGCCATGGACAGAGACAAGCGCTGGGAAAGGGTAAAACTAGCCTACGATACTTTAGTAAATGCAGCAGGACTAACTGCTAGCAATGCAATAAGTGCAATAACACAATCTTATGCAGCAGGTGTTTCTGATGAATTTATTCTGCCAACTGTTATTACAGATGCAAACAACCAACCCATTGCCCAAATTAAAGAAGGCGATTCGGCCATTTGTTTCAATTTTAGAACAGACCGTTGTAGAGAAATCACAGAAGTATTAACCCAAACAGATTTTCCTGAATTGGGCATGCAAAAATTGAATTTGCATTATACAACCATGACGCTGTACGATCATAAATTTAAAAACGTACAAGTGATTTTTGAAAATGATAATTTGGTTAATACCCTTGGTCAAATATTAGAAGCCAATGGTAAAAAACAAATTCGCATTGCAGAAACCGAAAAATATCCGCACGTAACTTTCTTTTTTAATGGCGGAAGAGAAGAACCTTTTACTGGCGAAAGCAGAATTATGGTTCCCTCACCAAAAGTGGCTACATACGATTTGCAGCCAGAAATGAGTGCCATAGAAATTACCGACAAACTTATTCCTGAAATTGAAAACGAAACTGCCGATTTCATTTGCTTGAACTACGCAAACACAGATATGGTGGGCCATACAGGGGTATTTAGCGCTGCAATTACCGCAGCCCTAACCGTTGACAAATGTGTTGAGCGAGTGGTAACAGCGGCCTTAAAACACAATTACACTGTTTTCTTAACTGCCGACCATGGCAATGCCGACTTTATGATTAATGAAGATGGCTCGCCAAATACGGCGCATACTTTAAACCTAGTTCCATTTTTTATCATTGATAATGAATGGAAAGGAACTGTAAAATCTGGCAGACTAGGCGATCTAGCACCTACTATTTTAACAGTTATGGGATTACCAATTCCAAAAGAAATGACAGGAGATATTCTTATTTAAACTTAAAAAAATAACGAATGAAAATTTTAAAAAAAATCGGCATTGTAGTTTTGGTGGTTTTAGTGCTTATGCAACTTTATCGCCCAGCAAAAAACGATTCCAATAAAATGGACAATGATATTTCAAAATCATATGCTGTGTCGGAAGATATTAAAACAATTTTGGCAAAAGCATGTAATGACTGTCATAGCAATAACACAGTTTATCCATGGTATGCGAATATTCAACCTGTGAATTGGTGGTTAAACGACCATATTAAGGATGGCAAAAAACACATGAATTTTAACGAATTCAATAGTTACAGAATAGCAAGACAGTATAAGAAAATGGAAGAATGTATGAAGGAAGTAAAAGATGGCGAAATGCCGCTTGAATCTTATACCCTCATTCATAAAGAAGCTATTTTAACTGATGCCGAAAAACAAAAACTATACGACTGGTGCACATTGGTAAGAGATAGTATTAAAGCAAGGTATCCTGCAGACAGTTTGGTACTTCCTAAAAAGAAAAAGTAACCGCTAAATAACAGCTCTTAAGGCAGCTTAGCCAATATTCGTTTACTTTGCACTATGGAAATTACTTCTGCTAAATACGTTATCTCTTCTGCACTAGTGGAACAATGCCCCAAACCAGACAAAGCAGAGTATGCTTTTATTGGCAGGAGCAATGTGGGCAAATCATCCCTAATTAATTTATTAACCAAGCAGAAGAACTTAGCAAAAACATCAGGAACTCCTGGTAAAACACAGTTGATTAACCATTTTGAAATTGAAAGCTCTGGCAATGCAAGAGGGCCAAAAGAAAAATGGTTTTTGGTGGATCTTCCAGGATATGGCTATGCAAAACGTTCCATTTCGGATAGAAATAGGTGGCAACAAATGATTGATGGATACCTGCGTAAAAGAGAAAACCTAATGCAAGTATTTGTACTCATTGACAGTAGGCATACTCCTCAAAAAAACGACTTAGAATTCGTTAGTCAACTAGATATTTGGCAGGTTCCCTTTAGTTTAGTGTTTACCAAATCCGACAAAGAGAAACCAGCAGTAGTTGCTAGAAACGTACAAGCATTTTTAGATAAACTTAGAGAAACTTGGCAGTTCTTGCCAAGACATTTTGTTACAAGCGCCGAAAAGAAAACCGGCAGAGAAGATTTGTTGCAGTTACTACAACAAATGAATAATGACTATAAAGCAAATTAAATAATGAAGATCCTACTGGTTTATTTAAAACCTTACAGATGGCATATTGCCCTGGCCTTATTACTGGCCGCTATTAACCAAACTTTTTCAATGTTTGATCCAATGATATTTGGAAAAATGTTTGATCAGTTTGCCAATCACCCTAACACATTTACAGATGGTAGTCCTAGAACAGAAAACCAATATATTAGAGGCCTTTCCACTATGCTTTTTTTATTGGTAGGTACTGCTATGGTTAGTAGAATTGCAAAAGCATTTCAAGACTATACCGTAAACGTTGTTATTCAAAAATTTGGTGCAAAAATTTTTACGGATGGCTTAAAGCATTCTATGCGCTTGCCTTACCAAGAATTTGAAGACCAACGCAGCGGCGAAACTTTGTCTATTTTAACCAAGGTAAGAAGCGATACAGAGAAGTTTATTAGCTATGTGATAAATGTATTGTTCATGATTATTGTGAGCATTGTATTTGTATCTATTTATGCAACAAGGCTTCATTGGTCAATTGTACCGATCTATATGGGTGGTGCTTTACTCATTGGTGTAGTAACCAATTTATTGAGTAAGAAAATAAAATCTATCCAAAAAAATATTATCCGCGAAACAACTTCATTAGCAGGTTCTACTACCGAAAGTTTGCGCAATATTGAATTGGTAAAAAGCCTTGGATTAACAGACCAAGAAGTAAAAAGATTGAATTTAAATACCTATAAAATTTTAGGACTTGAGTTAAGAAAAGTAAAAAACATTCGGTCTTTGAGTTTTATTCAAGGCACAATGGTAAATTTTTTACGACAAATAATTACGTTCACTTTAATGTGGCTTATTTTTAGAAAAGTGCTTACATCGGGCGAATTGATTTCCTTACAATTTTATAGTTTCTATATTTTTGGACCACTACAAGAAATTGGCAATATCATTATCAGCTATCGCGAAGCCGAAGCCTCAATGGTTAATTTTCATAACTTAATGCTTAAGAAAATTGAGCCATCTCCTGTAATGCCTAAGCATATTGGAATGGTAGAAAGCTTATCATTTAATCAGGTTGTTTTTCAGCACCAAACCGCACAATATAAAGCCTTAGACGGAATTAGCTTTAGTGTAAAACAAGGCGAAACCATTGCTTTTGTTGGCCCATCTGGTGCAGGAAAAAGCACACTTGTAAAATTATTGGTTGGATTATATCGACCACAACAAGGCACAATATTGTACAACCAAATTGATGGCAACGAATTGAATTTTGATGAGCTAAGAAATCAAATAGGATTTGTTACACAAGACACCCAATTGTTTGCTGGGTCTATTAGAGAGAATTTATCATTCGTAGCGCCTGACGCAAGCGATGATGCCATGCGTGAAGCTTTACAAAAAGCCAGTTGCAATAATATTTTATCTAAAGGAGATAAAGGCTTAGACACTATGATTGGCGAAGGCGGTCTAAAATTAAGTGGTGGCGAAAAACAAAGATTATCCATTGCACGTGCACTATTAAGACACCCACATTTATTAATATTCGACGAAGCAACTTCATCATTGGATAGTATTACCGAAGAAGAAATTACCAGTACCATACGCCAACTTTCTTCAGAAAAAGAACAAATTACTGTAATGATTGCGCATAGGCTAAGTACTATTATGCATGCAGACAATATTTATGTTCTAGAAAAAGGGCAGGTTGTTGAAACCGGTAACCACCAAGCATTACTAGCCGAAAAAGGTTTGTACTACGCTATGTGGCGTCAACAAATTGGAGAAAGAAAATAGTTGAAACAACTAATAAAAATAGGCTGTATCATTCATTTGATACAGCCTATTTTTATTAGTACTCTTTATAATTTGCATCTAAATAATTCGAAAGAAATTATTCGAATTTACTTTTTAAATACTCTATCACAGAAGGGTCTTCTAGATCTTCCATATCACTTAATTCTATTTCAATTGCTTTATTGCTGAGTCTTATTTCTAATAAAGACAGAAACAAGGATATGATAAATGATATTAAACCTAAAGCAAAAAACACATTAGCAACTACCATCTGGCCTATGTAAATAAAAAAAATACAGAAAATGCTAGTGATAAAAGTTAACACGCCAAATGTTTGCATGTTCTTGATTAACTTAAGTCGGTAGCGTAAATTTTTAATTTGCTGATGTATACTCTTATTTGGCGTTGGATTAATTAAGTACTTGTCATGCAAAGACCTTACCCTATTAGACAATGCTAAAAATCGATTGGTATAGGCTAGTAATACCAAACTCACTGCCGGAAATAATAACGCTGGTGTATTTATTGAAATATCCATATAGCAATTTACAAAAAATTAAGCCCTTGATTTAAAATTCAATGGCATATTTATTTTCACACTCAAATTCCGACCCATATTAAACACTCCCATCCTACCTGTAACAGTATTGGTATCGGTATATTTTAGTCTACTCATATTACTTTGATAAATAACATCCGTAACATTATTTAAGCTCAGGTTAATGCTACATATCACTTTACCCTTACAAACAATATCAGTACCTGTTCCAATATTTAGCAAACTATAACCCGGTGTGATTGTTTCGGTATTATAAGCAGTAAATACCCTGTTTTGAGCGGCAGTATTGTCTAATTCTATTTTAAAATAGCTGTTTTTAATTAGGTGATTCTTTTTATTAAAGTTCCCTCTTAAAATACTCACCAAACGAGGAGAAGGAATAAAAGGTAGTTTATTTGATCCTTCAAAACTTTCATTAAAATGCCCAGCAACAAATGAAAAATTATTTTCAAAATGCAGCCAGTCGAATGGATGTGGGTGGATATCTAGTTTCGCCTCGAACCCTAGTAGCAATGCTTCTGCTTGTCTGTATTTAAAGGCGGTTAAATCAGTTCCTCCTATATTAACAATAGAGTCCCCTCCTTGTTTAGCCGATAGTTTGCTATAAAAAATATAGTGCTGTAGTTGATTAATAAAAGTGCTGATAGCAAAACTAATATGGTCTTTATTAAATTCTATACCAGCATCGGCTTGGAATGAAATTTCGGTTTTTAAATTATTGTCGCCGTATTCATACCGATTTGTGCCTTCGTGTGCACCATTGCTTGCTAACTCCGAAACACTAGGGGCACGGAATCCGCGGGCAATATTAAATTTCCAAGTAATCTCATCAGTTGGGCTATAACTAATACCAATACTGCCACTCAAATTTCCAAAATTTCTATTAAAACTATTGAATCGAATAACAGATGATTCAAGGAATTTTTCGCCTGTTGTGTTTCTATAGTCGGCCCTAATACCACCACTTAAAGTTAGTTGGTGATTAAATGATTTTTTTGTGTAGTAAAATCCGCCAATATCAAATTGATTGTATTGAGGTATTAGTGTTTCGGCAGCTAGGTTTTTGTTTTGTTGGTACATTCCGGTTAAACCAATAGAAGTTAACCAACCTTTGTTTTCTGATAAATGATATTGCAGGCTGTAATTAATTGTTTGTAAATTGAAATGAAGGCTTGGTGTATTTGGATGCAACAAATCGCCTAACTCACGGCGTTGGTTTTGCTGATAGCCAATATTCACCGACATCCTACCCGTACCTAATTCAAAATTATTGTCGGAAGCAATTTTAAAATGTGTTACGTGTTGATAGGGTGTAACCATATCTCTACTATCCAATTCAGCAATAGAAGCGATACGAGAAAAAGCTGTTTCGGAGTTCACTAAAAAGAGGCCAGTTACAATATCTCTGGCGCCTTCAACAACACCAATTTTTTGATTGAAATTGCTAATTAGCAAATGGCTATATCCCCAAGATTTATTGATTCCAACATATCCGCCAAAATTCTTTTCATTAAACCTGCTATTAAACACTTTTCCGTCTGCAGCATTTTGATAATCTGCTGCTGATTTAAAAGTACCATATGCATTAAAATTAAATCCATTTTTTAAGTGGCCTGCAATATTTGCATTTGTTCCATATAGACCATTATTCGAATTTGTGGTGCCCAAAATATTTCCAGTAATAGTGCCTCTTTCTATTGGCACATTGGTAATTAAATGCACCACCCCAGCCATGGCATCACTACCATAAAACAATGAAGCAGGTCCTTTTAAGACTTCTACTTTTTGAATACTATATTCATCTACTTCAATGCCATGTTCGTCGCCCCATTGTTGCCCTTCTTGACGCACACCATCATGCACGGTTACCACCCTATTGTAACCAAGTCCACGAATAATGGGTTTAGAAATAGCAGGTCCTGTTCCTAGGTTTGCAAGTCCAGGAATCAATTTACTCAAAGCATCAATAATATTGGTAGATGCAGATTGCATTAAATCGGACTTCTTAACAATCGAAATAGGTTGGGCCGATAATTTCGTGCGCGTAGCTGATGCAACACCTGTTACTGTTACTTCTTCGTGCTCTACCACTGTTTCTGTTAAACTGAAATTCTTTTCTATTTTTCCTGAAATAGCAATGGTTTCAATAATGGTTTTATATCCTTGAAACGAAATTTCAACTAAATATTTTCCAGAAGGAATTTCAGGTGTTATAAAAAATCCATCTGCATTTGTAATGGCCCCTGTTTTTAATTCATGGATAAAAACAGCGGCGCCTGCTAAAGGTTTTCCTGTTTGTTTGTCTATGATTTTTCCGGAAAGAGTTGATTTTGCAGTAGCATTTAAATATCTCCCCTCTGTTTGCTGCAAATAATTTTGCGCAAAAACATTTGTAAAGCCAAATGAAATAAATAAAATAAGTAAGTGTAAATTTTTCTGCATTTTTTCAATTAAAAGTTCACAAATTGAAACAACTAAAACCCATATAACAAAGGATGAATTTTCAATAAAACTCAACAACATTTGTTTAGGCAATAAAATAGATTAAGCGTTTGGTGGACCTCTTAAACTATTGTCAATTAGTGGGAGAAAAAATGAAAAACAAACCCTTGTTTGGTAAAAATCGTTTTTGGGAATAGGCATAAGCACAAGTGCATGAACCTCTATTTCCAAAAAAGGAGATTCCACTATTAATTGGTCTAATTGGCAATTGATGCCCGATTTGTGAATTTGTGCAGTATGTGTATTGGATAAAAAAGTTCCAGGCTTTGCGTCTGTATGTGTGGCTAATATATCATGCAACAGTTTTTTGGGTGTAATACTAAAGGTGAACAACACCAGTAAAACACCTGAAATAATGCGTCTAAAAATAGCAGATTGGAACAAGAAAAATAATTATATGACTACAAATATAAGTCATGATAGGTCAATTTTAACCTAGACAACCGATTTTAACATCTTCAATCTAGCGCTAAAATTGGGTATTTGCCTTTGTATATTTTAGAAAAAAACACCACAAATGGGGCAAATAATGTGCTAAAAAAACATTTAAATATCTTATACATGCAGCGAAATAGCCTCTTTTTTGTCTATATTTAGGGTGCACTTTTAAAAGCACTCATGACCGAACACGCAATTATCACGGGATGTTTACACAACGACGTTGCAGCACAACGGGAATTGTATAACAGGTATAGTCCTAAAATGCTCAGCGTTTGTTATCGTTTTGCGCAAAATCGCGAAGACGGTGAAGACATGTTGCAAGAAGGATTTATCAAGGTATTCACCCAGATACATACTTTTCAAAATAAGGGCGCATTCGAAGGATGGATCAGAAGAATCATTGTACATACTTGTATTAATTTCTTAAAAAAGCATAAGAAATTTAATGAGAGTATCGATTTGGCTTACGCGAATTATGTACAAGTAAAAGAGGAAACTGTCCCTTCTATTATGCAGGCTCGTCAAATTGTTGAGTGTATTAGATTATTGCCATTAGGATATAGAACTGTTTTGAATTTATACGCGTTAGAAGGCTATAGTCATAAAGAGATTGGAATGATGCTAGATATTGAAGAAAGTACTAGTAGAAGCCAATACACACGTGCAAAATCAATGTTAGAGAATATACTAATAAGAAAACATATCATTGAAAAGCCAAAAGAAGAATTCAGCTTTTTGGCCGCTTTGAAAAAATAGTAGTTGTTGTTGAATACCTATGGGAACCGAGATGAACCAAGACGAACTGGAGCAATTTTTAATAGACGAGGTTAAAGACCATCGGATGTATCCTTCTGACCAAATTTGGCGGAACATACAATCTGAAGTAAACGGTCATCAAACCTGGCCAGCACTTACTTTTATTTCCATCTTTATTATTTCTGCACTTACTGTTTCTACTTTATTAAACAATCACCCTGCAGAAAAATCCATTCGTATTTCTTTAAATAAGCTTAAGACTACAGGCAATACAATTAAAGAAGTTAAAGCAAATGCCGATTTTAATTCTATTGCAGCTGAACAACTAACTGCTAAAACTTTGGCTGATATAAAACATGAGAACGCGAATGAATTGGTAGAAGCACCAATAGTTGCAATGCCCTTTACAAAAGCAGATCCAATTAAAATTACCAATACCCATTTAGTTAACAACTATCCAACCAAACCTTCCTTCATTAATGAAAATAGTCTTCGTACTGTTTCATTAAACTGGGTAGCCAACAATAACGCAACAGAAAAAAACAGCTTATTAATTGATGGTGCTGAAACAGTTGCTCCGAATGATAATACTATTGCAGCTAACACTCCAGCAATTGTTGTGCCTATTTCAAATACCATAAAACCAACAGAGTCTATTACTAATAGCACAGATGAATATTTAAAGCAATTTGCTTACACACCATCTGCAATAGCTAAAGCAAAAAATTCTAAAGTTGGATATGGATTTTTTATAACCCCATCCACTAGTTACCGTAAACTATCCGACACAAAAGCTAAAGAACTTTTAGGTGCTGCACCTGCAAGCGCCCCTGTTGGACTAAACTATACTGCTAGCATTAATAATATTGTACGCCACAAACCTGCAGTAGGATTAGAACTTGGGTTTGCCGTATTGTATAATATGACCAATCGTTTTAAATTTAAAACAGGCGTTCAATTTAATATCAGACAATATTATATAGAAACATTTCAAGCAACTACCGATATAACTACTATCTCCCTCATTAATAGTAGGGGTGTTGAAAATATCAATGTATTCTCTCCATACAACAATAACACAGGTTATAATAGCACAGAACTTGATAATAAAATGTACCAGGTTTCTATTCCACTAGGATTGCAATACGACCTAATTAAAGGAAATCAATTTGGTGTTACCGCTGAAGCCTCTATTCAGCCAACATTTACACTTAATAAAAGTTTGTACTTACTTTCTACCGATTACAAGCACTACGCAGATGGCAATAGCCTAATGCGTAAGTGGAATGTAAATAGTTCATTTGGTTTAAATATTACCTACAAAACAGGAGAATACCAATGGTACTTAGGTCCTCAGGCGCGTTACCAATTTCTGCCTACTTATTCTAACAAATATCCCATTACCGAATACTTGATGGATTATGGTATTCGCTTAGGATTTATCAAACAAATAAAATAATTGATAGAAGTCTGTTAAATCAATCAATTCTATTGGTTAGCTAATGGATTTATGCGTACTAATGAATAATTTTAATGATGAAACTATTTTTATTGTTTTGTTTAAGCGCAAGTTTTGTTTTTGTTTCCTGCAAAAATAGTCAGCAAAAAGCACGAAACAATACTGGCATTGACACCACCAAGTTCTACCCTATTAATGATTTTATTAAGTCGCAAATAGAATTTGTAGACCTTCGTTCTTTTTATATTTATCAAAAGAATGACTTGAATGGGGTAAAAGATTCTATTGCACTAACCAAGGAAAGTTTTAAAAAGATTGCCGCATTTTTTTTAGAAAAAGACATTAGTTCGGCAGATAAAAAACAACACTATACCGAAACGGTTTTTCACGACCTAAGCACAAAAAGTTATACTTTAAATTATCGCGCAAAAGACATTGAAGAAGCCATACAAAATATTGATGTTTTATTAGACGAAAATACCAACCAAGTAAAACGTATTTTTATTCGGTCTGAATTTCAACATAATGACACTAGCGTTGTTGAACAGTGTAACTGGAAGGCCGATAAAAGTTTTCAAATAAATCGGTTTTCAAAAACACCAGCAGGATTTAAGTTGAATGAATTTACCTATGTGAACTGGAATGACCAGAATAAATAGTTTTTAAGGATGACCGCAGCAGATTTTCAACAATTAGCACATACCATTCCACATCAACCAGGCATCTATAAATATTATGATGCAAAGGCTGTGTTGATTTATGTGGGCAAGGCTAAAAATTTGCGCAAAAGGGTTGGATCTTATTTTTCAAAAACATTTACAACCTACAAAACACACGAGCTAGTTCAACGAATTGCCAAAATTGAGTTTACAATTGTAGATTCAGAAAATGATGCATTTTTATTAGAAAATTCGCTGATAAAAGAATACCAACCTCGTTATAATATTAATTTAAAGGACGATAAATCTTATCCATATATTGTTGTAAAAAAAGAAGCTTTTCCAAGAGTATATTTTACCTATACAAAAGTTAATGATGGATCTGAATACCTCGGCCCATTTACTTCATCTAATAAAGTACGGGAACTACTAACTTTTATTAAACAATATATTCCACTTAGAAATTGCAAGTTGCCTCTTACACAATCAAATATCCAAAAAGGAAAATTTAAAGTTTGTTTAGAATACCATTTGGGTAATTGCAAAGCACCTTGCGTGGGATTTCAAGACGAAAAAGATTATGATTTAGGTCTTAAACAAGTACGAAATTTATTGAAAGGAAATTTGGCTCCTGTTATAGCACATTTTAATAATGAAATGAAACAAGCCGCAGCCAATATGGCTTTTGAAGAAGCGGAAGCTTTAAAGAAAAAAATTGAGCACCTAGATACCTACCAAGAAAAATCAGTGATTGTAAGTAAGCACCTAACTAATTTAGATGTGTTTTCTATTTGTAGAGAAGCGCAATGGGGTTATGTGAATTATTTAATGGTGCAAAACGGAACCATCGTGCAAACGCATACCGTTCCACTAGAAACCAAATTAGAGGAATCAGACGAAGAAGTTTTGGCATTTGCTATTATGAATTTAAGAACGCTATTTAATAGTTTATCTAACGAAATTATCGTTCCTTTTACTATAGAATATCCAGACCCTACGGTGCTTGTTACAATTCCTAAATTGGGCGATAAAAAAAAGCTGCTAGAATTATCTGAAAAAAATGTCTTGTATTTTAAAGATGCTATTCATCGCAAACAAGTACTGCATTTAGAAGGAAAATCCGATATGGAAAAAAAGCAGGTACTGTATCAACTACAAGATTTTTTACAATTATCTGAAGTGCCAACCCATATTGAATGCTTTGATAATTCAAATTTTCAAGGATCTTATCCGGTATCGGCAATGGTTTGTTTTAAAGAAGGGATCCCAAGTAAAAAAGACTATCGACATTATAATGTAAAAACAGTGCAAGGGATTAATGACTTTGCCACCATGACAGAAGTGGTTTATAGGCGATATAAGCGTGTATTAGACGAATCGCTACCAATTCCGCAACTGATTATAATAGACGGCGGAAAAGGGCAATTAAGTGCGGCGATGGAGAGTATTCAGTTATTGGGCTTACATGGCAAAACCACTGTTGTTGGTTTGGCCAAAAATGAAGAAGAAATATTTTTTCCTGGAGACCAGCAATCTATTAAAATGCCTTGGGAATCAGATAGTTTAAAACTCGTTAGACGAATAAGAGACGAAGTGCACCGTTTTGGGATAGGTTTTCATAGAGATCAACGCTCAAAGGGTAGTATTAAAAACGAATTAGAATCTATTTCGGGAATTGGCCCTAACACCGCAACGCTATTATTAAAAACCTTTCGCTCTGTTAAAAACGTAAGCAATCAAACAGAAGCAAATTTGGCGGAACTAATTGGTCAAAAAAAGGCAGGAATTGTATATGGTTATTTTCATCCCTCAGGCGATATTGTAAAAAAAGCATAAAAAAGGGGCCAGGATGAAAATCCAGCCCCGTTTTAAAATCCAATATCCTATGAAAAACCATGTACAAGTTACGTAATAGAATGTGTTTGTCAAAGACTGATTGTGAAAGAAAACATAAATATTTAACAAAAAAGCAAAAAAAAGGGCCAAATGGCCCTTTTAACATACATATTTTCAAACTTGGCTAATATTGCCAAAGGTTTTGCTCGTAGTTAAAGATTTTTTCTTTGATATTTTGTCCTTCTAATAATCTAAATAAAGGATCCCTTATTAGGGCATTCAAGTATTTGTCGCCTGGATTGTTGATTGTTGATTTAATTACATAAGAAGAGAAAAAGCGGTTTTCAAACAATTCTTCCCAACTCATTCTCTGTGCAAAATTCTTAGGATTATATACTTCCCATTTAACCAGTGTTGGTCTTAAGTCAGGATAATAAACCCAAAACAGCGGACGAGGTTGTGATTTACCTGCAACTACTTGTTTTGCAATTGGGCAAACACCTATAATTCTGCAAAAAACCCTGCTCGCTTCTTTATCGAATATAAACTGTTCTTTAATTCTAAAAGTATACACTGAATCCATAGGAAACTTCGGCTTCTTGGTAATTACTCTTTCTACTACCCCAGATATTGGATCAGATACATCAACAGTATCATTTGCGCCAGTAGTTAAATTATTAATCTGATCGGTAGTTAATGGTACTTTAAATTGGTCGTTATCAGGTGAAAATGCAACAACACTATCATTTTTAATGGCACTTAATAAAATAGCAAAAAAACGTTGGTCACCATTATCATCTTTCCCTGGATAAATAAAAGACTGGTTAATCTTTTCGCGACCATCAATTTCTTCCCAAACAAACTGGCTCCAAACTTGATCGTCTTCGCGAAGATGATCGTAAGCTAAAGGTTTGCGGTCTTTAATTAATCCTCTTTCAACTGCATAATTAGGTCTTAATGAAACTTCTTGTTTGGCATCAAATCCACCAGGAATTGTGGTGTCGTAACGAACACTTAAGGCTGCAGCTGCAGCTACAGGAGTGCTTGCGCTTGGTGTAGTCGTTGCAGCTGGTGCAGTTGCGCCTGGTACACCAGGGGCATTATTATTCAAATATTTTGATGTGCCAGTAGCGGGTTTAGCAGTTGTTGTAGCAGGCGCAGACGTTGTTGTAGGAGCAGCTGTTGGTGCTGGCGCATTATCTGCAGGTTTTGCAGTAGTTGTAGTTGGTTTCTTATACTTCGACTGTGCATTTACGCCCATGCCAAATAATGCAATACCTAAAACAACACCCGTTAATACTATTTTTTTCATACCCACATTTATTGAAGTGTAAACGAAATATTTTGATCTAATTGTCTTGTTCCACCAGGACCAATTGCCTTAATTTCATCAATTACAACAGTTGAACCAGCTTGACATCTTTTTAATAAAGCAAGTGCTTCTGGATTAAAATAAGGACCAGTAACTTCTGCAACGCCTAGTCCTTCTTCAAATCCTTTTCCTGTACAAATCAATGTAAAAGAAATCACTTTATAACTAACCCCTTCAAATATAAAATCACGTAATTCAGCAGCTACTCCTTTTTGTACACGCAATACATTTGCAGCAATTGGTCCACCAGCTTTACCACCAACGGTAGCCAAGGGATCTGGAACCCTTTTAATTGGAATGGTAATTTTTTGGCTGCTTTTGCCATCAGAAGCAACCACTATTGCAGATCCTAGATTAAGACAACTTACAATGTATTGTCCAGGACCAGCTTTTTTACTAGTCACGCCATTTCCTTCTACAGAAACAGAAACTTTTTCATCACCACCTCCACCAGTTACACTCAATGGATTTTCTAAGCCTTGGTAAAATACCCTTGTTTTATCGGTAGATACTACTAATCCAGAAGGCACACCCACAGTGTATTTCACTTCTTTTTCAACAGTAGCAGTTGTACCATCGGGCTTGGTGTAAGAAATACGAACTTTTTTAGTGTTAGCACCAACATTCTTTACGGTTGTTTTATATTCTGCCGAACCATCTTCTTTTATATTCACATTTGCCCCATCAATAGAAATATTCGGTTTTGCCGCTTTACTAAAAGCACCAATACCTGCAGTAATTACCAGTTCTTCACCTGGCATTAAATATTGTGAATTAGTTCCTGCAAAAGCAGCGAATTCATCATAAATTAATTCTACTTCACCAATTTTCTTGTGGCATAAGTCTACCAATTGCGCTTCGCTATTTTTTACATCATTTTGAAACTTACTTAAAATGGTAATAGCAGCTATTGTAGGTGTCATGTGAAAATAGAGGTATGGCAAATCATCCTTAACATTTGGATTATTTGTTTTAGGCGCTGATAAATCTAACGGCAATTGACCTAATTCAGCTAAAATACTTGGATCAATTGCTAATATTTCTTCTTTGAACTTTTTTAATTTTTCAAATAATTCCTTTCCTTTTCCTCTACCACTAGGTGGCGGTTCTACAAATAAACGGGTTGCAGCATCTAAATTATCTTCTTTGTAATCTTCTTGACCGTTTTCACCTTTTTTTAAACCAGACTCTTTTTTTAATTCTAATTTTAAGTCTTCAATATAAGTATACAAAGCATCTGCAATTGCTTTAGCTTTTTGAGCTTTTGGCTCCCAGATTGCTGCTTTATCTTTGGTTTTTGGATCTTCTAGTTTTTTCTTAAAAGAATTAAATACGTCTACATTCTTTTTTTCAACCATTGCAGTTGCATTATTCAAACTGTTATTCACAGTATGAAATGCATGTAAGATTTCGTTTGAAACATTCAGAGCCAATAGCGCTGTAAGCACTAGGTACATCATGTTAATCATCTTCTGCCGGGGCTCCTTAGGTAATGACATGCTTTCTTAAATTTAATAATAGATTTTACAATTAATTCAACAACTTTTTCGATAACTATTTTACCTGCATTGCAGATAACATACTACCATAAACCTGATTTAATTTAGACAGGTTAGTTGCCAATGCAGCAATTTGCTCTTTGGCTTTCAAAGCATCTTGTGCTGTTCCGTTCATGGCAGCAGATGCTTCAGAAAGTTTACCATAAAATTGGTTTAGGGCTTTTAAATGGTTATTGCTTTCTTGTAATTCTAATTCGTAAATTGTATTTAAAGAAGTTAGGTTTTTAGTTAACCCTTGTACTTGCTCATGGAATTGTTTGGTGCTTTCTGAAGCACCTTGAAAACCAACTAATGCTTGTGATACATTGTTTGAAGCATCTTTAATAGTTCCTAATGCAGCACCTGCTTCTTTTGCTTTTGCAGAAAAATCAGCTGTTGATTTTACCACGTCGGCAATTTCACCCATTTTATCAACTGTAGTTCCAAGTTTTTGAAACCCAGCACTTAGTTTTGATAAAGTCACTGGCGTAATATCAGCATCTTGCAACATAGTGTCTAAGGTCATTAAAGCTGGATTACCTGCTTGCGCTGTAGCAGCAGGAGCAGAATCATGGCCTTCTGGAGGTAAAATAGCATACACCAAAAAGATTAAAGCCTCTGTAGTTAACCCTATTTTTAAAGCCCAATCTGCCCAAGACAAGTGCAATATTTTTGCCATTGCTCCAAAAATTACTACTGAAGCACCTGTACACACAAATATATTTACTGCGCGCATTACTGTTGGAGATACACCTTTTGCCATGATGGGTTGAGTTTGGTTTTTAAATTGATTATTATTTGTATTGATTAATTATTTTCTCATTTTAGGAGCCAAATCGATTACACAACGAAATCCAATATAAGATTTTGCCGTGTCTTGGTATTCGTAATTGCGTGTACTAACTTGTAAGAAAAATCCTACATCTTTCCAACTTCCACCACGAACTACTTTGCGTTTCATACGAGGAGGATCTGAATCCTTTGCATCTAAACGAATATCCGGACTCATATCACTAATAAAGTTATAGGCGCCTTCGTAGAAATAAGAGTTGGTCCACTCTGCAACGTTTCCTGCCATATTGTATAAACCATAATCATTAGCCCAATATGCATCGGCACGAACAGTATAAAAACCGCCATCTTCTGCATAGTTACCACGACCAGGTTTAAAATTGGCAAGTAAACAACCTTTCTTGTTTCTTATATAAGGATTACCCCAAGGATACATTGAATTGGTACGGCCACCTCTTGCAGCATATTCCCATTCGGCTTCATTTGGTAAACGATAATCTCCTTCAACTGCCATTTTTTTCCTTTCTAAAAAACTAGTTTGTATATGGGTGCGCCAGTTACAAAATGCAACAGCCTGTTTCCATGTAACCCCCACTATTGGGTAGTTTCCAAAGGCAGGATGCGAGTAATAAGCCTTAGTCATTGGCTCGTTATAAGAATAAGAGAAATCTCTCATCCAAACCAATGTATCAGGATATACTTTTTGATCTCTTTTTACAATAAACTCTTTTAGAGGATGTCCAGCATTTTCTCTTTTTGCAGCTGAAGGCAAATCAAGATAAATTACTTTATAAACCAATTTATTTGGGTCGATATCAGCCCTTCCAAATAAACGATTATCTGGCGCTAAATTTAGTTCGTTTAATTTTTCGACTGTGTTTTTGTCGTACTTAATGGTGGCTACTTTTTTCCAATCAACGGCTGTTGTATCGTCGTCTTTATTAATGCCTTGGCCAAACAATATTTTGAAAGCCAATGAATCTCTAGTCCATTTTACAAACTGGCGGTATTGATTATTGGTAATTTCAGTTGCATCCATCCAAAATCCAGGAATAGAGACTTGACGATTTTTGGTAGTAAAATTATAGCTGATATCTTCATCACTAGGTCCTAAATGGAAAGTTCCAGGCTGAACATAGACCATATTAACTGGTCTATTCATGCTCTGTTTTGCAACAGGAGCAACCCCATGCAATTGTCCATCATCTGGCAAAGCAGATTTTTTTCCCCCTTTTGAAAATAGGCAGGAACTCAAGCTAAGCGATAAGACCGCCAATATTATTATTAAATAACCTTTCATCTGATCAGAATGATTTTTTATGACAATGACAAATATATGAGTTTCATTGGCTAAATAACCTAATTATAGAGAATTTATTGCCAATAATTTTTTCGAGTAGAAATAGACTTATGTTGCTATGATTTAGTCAATTAAAGATTTTTTCGGTAAAATACCGCTGTCATTGATAAGCAAATTAAAGGATAGTTTGTTACACATTTGCTAAAAAATCTTGAAAATTAAAAAAAGGTGCCTTACAAGCATCGTTTTTACAACTATAAAAAGCCACTGCTTCCTTTGTTTCTTTATTGCGCAATAAGGGGAAAACAGGGGAATTCACCTCAGCAGATTGAATTATTTTGTTAGGAATATAATAATTTAATACAGGAACTAGGTTTTTACTGCTTTCTCGGCCTAAAATGGCAATTTCAACTGTTCCTACCTGTAAAATTTGAATAAGTGAGGCCCAAACGCCAAATGAACTAGGGTGTTTTATGATGGCGGTTTTTAATGAATTAACTATTTGGCTAGCCTGCTGGGCCCAATCTTTTAAATCAAAAACCACTGATAAGTACTGTAAATTCAAGGCCATTACAGCATTTCCACTGGGGATTGCCCCATCATACACTTCTTTTTTTCGAAGGATTACATCGGTTTGTTGGGCATGGGTATAATAGAAAAAGCCTGTTTCAGATTCGATAAAATGCGTCATCACCATTTCTGTAAGGGCCTTTGCTTGTAAAAGATAGTCTCCATCACCCGTGATTTCTTGTAAATGGATATAAGCTTGTATTAAATAGGCATAATCGTCTAAAAATGCCGGCAGTTTAGCTTGGTTATTTTTATACGTATGGTTCCAAGAACCATCTGATTTGGCCATTTTTAACGACAAAAAAGCCATATTATCAATTGCCCGTTGCTTATAAACAGGCAATCCAAGGGCTGCATAAGCTTTTGAGTAGGCGGTATTCATAAGGGCGTTCCATCCTAATAAAATTTTATCATCTGTGGCCGGTCGAATACGTTTTGCGCGTTTTGCTAGTACTATTTTTTTGGACTTTTCAAGGGAATCAGACAAAGTTTCTGAGCTTATGCCTAATAATTGGGCTGTTTCAACAACAGAATTGTTTACCCAAAGAATATTAGTGTGCTCCCAGTTTCCCTGGTCTTCCACTTGGTAATAGGCACAAAACCAGGCCGATTCTGAGCCTAAAATTTCATCAATTTCAAGCTTAGACCAAGTATAGAATTTACCTTCAACACCCTCACTGTCTGCATCTAATGCACTATAAAACCCTCCTTCATCGCTTAATAATTCACTTTCAATAAAAGCAATTGTTTGTTGAATTGTTTGCGCATACTTTTCAATTTTTGTAAGTTGATACGCTTCTGCCAAAACGCTAACCAGTAAGGCATTATCGTACAACATTTTTTCGAAATGCGGTGCAAGCCATTCATTATCAGTACTATATCTGGCAAAGCCCCCAGCGAGTTGGTCGTAAATTCCACCGTCAATCATTTTATCGAGGCTCAATAATGCCTGTTTTAAAGCCGAAGCATCTTTTGTAAAATGATACTGCCTTAATAAAAACTGAATGGAAAAAGTTTGTGGAAATTTTGGTGCGCGCCCAAATCCTCCCCAGCTTGTATCTGCATTTTCTAGCAAATTTTGGGAGATGGTTTTCAATTGTTCCGCCTCAAAATCAATGTTTTCTTGACTATTTCCAGTTATTTGAATACCAAATTTATTGGCTGATAAAAGGTGTTCCGTAAGATTTTCTGCTTGTGAAAAAATTTCGTGCTTGCGATCTTGGTAGCCTAATCGAACTCCTTCTAATACGTCTATCCAACTTGCACGGTTATGGGCTTTAACTGGTGGAAAATACGTACCGCCATAAAAGGGTTTAGCTGTTGGCGTTAAAAAAACATTTAGGGGCCATCCGCCAGATCCTGTCATGGCTTGCACTGCATCCATGTAAATATGGTCTAAATCGGGGCGTTCTTCTCTATCAATTTTAATATTAATAAAATGATCGTTCATAAACTTAGCAGTGGCTTCGTTTTCAAAACTTTCTTTTTCCATTACATGACACCAATGACAAGCAGAATAACCAATGCTTACCAAAATGGGTTTGTCTTCTTTTTTTGCACGATCTAGTGCCTCATCGCACCAAGGATACCAGTTTACTGGATTATGTGCATGTTGTAATAAGTAGGGACTCGTTTCATTAATTAATTGGTTGGTATACGCAAAATTCATGATCAACACTTGGTTATTATAGCAAGATAGCTAGAAGGAATACGCAATTGATAAAATGTAGGCTGAATTTATTTATCATTTGAAATATATTTCAAATGATTTAATATTAAGATGCTGTAACATCCATTAGACACAGCATTAAATGGAACTACTTTTTAGTACTAACTGCCTGACTTAAAAAATGATCAAGCGCTGCGCACATACTAGGTTTTTGAGGAGATGGTACTATAATTTCAAGCAACAATCCTGCTTCTTCAACCGCTTTTAAAGTATTGCTACCAAAAGCGCCTATAATGGTGGTGTTTTGTTGAAAATCTGGTACGTTATCAAATAAACTCCTTACACCACTTGGGGTAAAAAAGCAGATAATATCATAATTTTTTTGCTCCATCACTGGCGTAATATCATTGCTAATTGAACGATACATAAAGCCCAATTGGAATTCGCATTTATTGTTTTTCATCCAAGTAACAATCTCATTATCTTGTTGATTTTCGCTGCAGACATACAAGAATTTTTCGTTCTCCTTGTGCTTGTTAATTACATCGAACATGCTTTTATTGGTACCATCAGCACCATAAAATACTTTTCGTTTGCGATATAAAATAAATTTTTGAAGGTATAAAGCAACTGCTTCGGTAATACAAAAATATTTGGTGTCTTGACCAATTGAAATTTTCATTTCCTCGCAGGTTCTGAAAAAATGGTCAATTGCATTCCTACTAGTGAATATGATGGCAGTGAAATGTAAAATGTCTATTTTTTGTTTGCGGAATTCGCGTGCGGGTATTCCTTCTAACTTAATAAAAGGATGAAACACCAACTCAACTTGGTGTTTGCGCTCTAAATCAAAATAGGGTGACTTATCACTTTCGGGCCTTGGTTGAGAAATTAGAATTCTTTTAGGCTTTTTAGTTGAGCCTACCTTTTTTAACCCGCTTTTTGCCATGCTTCAAATCTAAAATAAAAATAATATTAAAAACTTCCCGCAATATACTTCAATAGCAATTTATAAATCAATAGCAAAGGAAGTACTTCAACTGCACAAAGGTACAAGAAAAAGTGTAAGGCACTAACTTTCAGATTAAGCCTAATAATCCCAAAAGAAATTAAGTACCGATAAACGAATAGAACAATTGCAGCTCCTATAGAAATAGTAAATGCCACTTGCACAAACGGTGCAGGAGAATAGGTTAACACTAAAAGGAAGGGTACTAATACTATTCCTAATACTTTATTGACTAAGAAAACAATGAAAGTATAAGAACTAGTAGCTTCTGATGCATGAAAAACCCAACCAGAAAACAATAGAAACAAGTATTTTCCTATGTAGATAATAAACAGTATGGAACTTGAGTAGAGTATTAATTGGTAAAATGGCAAGGCCACCCATGCCTTGTGCTGAATGAATAGGGCAATATAAATTCCGCCACTTACAAAAAACAAAATATTTAGTAAAACAGAAGCAAGGTTGTTCTGCAATAATTGCTCTCTTGTTTGTTTTTGCCTAACAGAGGTTTGTAAAATAAGTAAGAACAGATTTTTAAAATACTTGGGGAAGGCCAATCTAATGATTGCTAATAATGTTACCAACAATACTAAAATATAAAAAATAGCATCTTTATTTAAAGGCGTACGCTCAATTGAAAATTGAAAAAATTCGGATTTTGAAAATGGTAAATATGGATGACTAAAATACTTTTGATAGGTGGTTGTATCGGGCAAATGCAGTTTTATAAAGCGGATTTGTGCTTTTTTTGTAGAATCCAACCTTAGGCTATCCACAATAAAAGCCTGACGTATACTGTCTATAGGCGCCAAACTCAACGAGTCTGTAGATAGGGTTTGCAACTGACGCTTATTGACATTAGAGTCAACTTGGGCATTGCAAAAGCCAGTGATGAATAATAAACAGAGTATAATTTGCAGTTGCTTCAATCAAACTATTTGCACAAAAATATTAAACTGGCACCATTAAACACGTGTGTTGCCCAATATTATCTCTTTACTTCAATTTTATGCTGTTTGAACTAGTTACTTTTGTAATCTATGGCTGGTATTTATATTCATATTCCATTTTGCAGAAAGGCTTGTAACTACTGTAATTTTCATTTTTCAACCACGCACCACCAGATTGAACCAATGATGGAGGCCATAGAAAAAGAAATTTTATTACAAAAAACATACTTGTCCGAAACGATTGACACCATTTATTTTGGAGGTGGCACCCCATCTATTTTAACAATTGCACAATTAGCTAAGCTGTTAAACACTTTAAGAACACAGTTTATTATCAGCCCAACAGCAGAAATTACCCTAGAAGCAAATCCAGACGATATCAATAAAGAAAAACTTATTGCTTGGAAATTGATGGGAATTAATCGTTTGAGTATTGGCGTACAATCTTTTGATGAAACAGACCTTCTTTGGATGAATCGAGCACACACAGCCGCACAAGCAACTAATTGTATTGAACTAGCAAAGGAAGTGGGGTTTGATAATATAACCATTGATTTAATTTATGGCAGCCCTGTATTAACAGATGAAGCTTGGAAAAAAAATGTAGATACCGCACTTGCTTTTGGCATACCACATTTATCGTGCTATGCTTTAACTGTGGAACCCAAAACTGCACTAGACAAACTCATTCAAAAAAAGGAAGTTGCTGCGGTTGACCCCGATAAACAAGCACATCATTTTACTTTATTATTAGAATGGTTAGCAGCTGCAGGATTTGAACACTATGAGATTTCTAATTTTGCTCTGCCAGAACATAGAAGTAAACACAATAGTAATTATTGGCAGGGTAAAGATTATTTAGGCATAGGCCCTTCGGCACATTCTTTTAATGGAAAAACAAGGCAATGGAATGTTGCCAATAATAGTTTGTATTTGCAAAGTATGGCGCAAAATACTGTTCCTTTTGAAATTGAAATCTTGAGCATAGAGCAACAACTGAATGAATACATCATGACAAGCCTTAGAACCCTTGAAGGACTTTCATTAGCACATATTAAAACGCAATGGGGAGATGCATTTGCAAACACCATACAGCAAGCTGCCAATGATTTAATTAATTGTGGTTATGCAAATTTGACTGATGACTTTTTAATACTCACGAACAGTGGAAAGTTAATGGCAGATGGAATTGCGTCTGATTTGTTTTTTGTAGGATAAATTATTGCGCCAGTTCTAAAACAAATAGCCTTCAATTTTTTTAAAGCCTTCTGCCGCTGGTAATTGTTTCCATAAAATTTGGTAGATCGTTTCGGCAATTGGAATATCGGCTTGTAGTGTTTTATTGGCTTCAACAATACATTTACTAGCATTGTATCCTTCTGCAACCATACTCAATTCTAGGTGCGCCGCTTTTACAGAGTAGCCTTTCCCAATCATGTTTCCAAAAGTTCTATTTCTACTATATAAAGAATAACAGGTTACTAATAAGTCGCCCAAATAAACAGAAGCAGTATAATTAATTTCCTTATTAGAAGGATTTGAATTGACAGGTAATGATTTAAAAAACTGACTCATTTCATTGGCGCTATTGGCAATGTATACACTCAAAAAATTATCGCCATAATCTAACCCATGTGCAATACCAGCACCCAATGCATAAATATTTTTTAATACCGCTGCATACTGCACCCCTATTACATCTAAATTAACAACAGTATTAATATATTCTGTTTCAAAATGTCTGGCAATATCAAATACAGTTGCTTCTTGAATACCAGAAAAAGTTAAGTAAGATAATTTTTCACCAGCCACTTCTTCGGCATGGCATGGACCTAAAACTGTAAAATAATCTGCAATAGAAAATTGAAATTTATTGTTTAAATACTCATTCAATAACACATTAATATTTGGCAGGATACCCTTAATGGCAGAAATAATTTTTTTCCCTTTAAACGCATCTGATGGTAAACTTTCCAATACCGATTCTGCATAGGCCGAAGGCACTGCAATAACTAGTATATCTGACTTAGCTACTACTTCGGCAAGATCATTACTTAAAAATAGTTGTTGTTGATTAAAATAAACAGAACTCAAATATTGCGGATTGTGTTTGCGCTTTTGCATCAAACCAATCATTTCTTCATTGCGTATCCACCAATGAATATTGTTACCATTGTCGGTAAGAATTTTAGCAATCGCTGTAGCCCAACTTCCACTACCAATAATTCCAAACTGCATGCGCAATTAATTTATGTAAGACTAGTCTTTTTTCTTGTCGTCGTATAATTTCTCTTTAGCCACTACTTCTACTTTTGTGCCATCTTTTAAAATTTTACTAACAATTGTATATGGTCCTGTAATAACTTCGTCGCCTTCTTTTAAACCAAATACAATTTCAATATTATTTAAATCTTGAACCGATGTTTTTACATTTACCTTTTTTACAGTATTGTCTTTTTGTAAAACAAATACTACTTCCTCAATTCCATCATCGGTTGAGGTTGATTTAACAGCTGGCGCATCAGTTTTCTTTTCGTCTTTTTTATCGGCAGCTGCTTTGTCGTTATTTTTATCTCTAGTAGTAACTGCGTTTAACGCCACTGATAAAACATTATATTTTGTTTTAGTTTGAATATCGGCACTAGCACTCATACCCGGACGGAATGGAAAACTTTTTCGAGGTGTAATTAAATCTTGGTAAGATTCTGGCAATAAACGAATATGTACTTTGTAATTAGTAACATCATTAGAAGTTGAAGCATTTAATGAAGTTGCTGGGTTAGCAATTTTATATACCAGTCCTTTGAATTTTCTGTTGTTGTACGCATCTACTTCAACAATAGCAGTGTCTCCAATTTTAACTTTTGTAATATCGTTTTCTCCTACATCAACTCTTACTTCAATACTGCGCATATCAGAGATACGCATCATTTCGGTACCTATGCTAAAACTATTACCAGAAACTCGTTCCCCTCTTTTTACGCTCATTAAACTAACCAATCCATCCATTGGTGCAGTAATGACTGTACGCGATAAATCTTTATTGGCTTTATTCAATTGTGCTTGCGCTCCTTGAATATTTGCTTCACCACTTTTTAAACCTTCTTTAGCTGCATTGTATTGCGCTTCTGCCGTACGATAGGTTTGTTGTGCTTGTTCAAATTCTGAACGAGAAATAACTTTATCATCTACCAATTTCTTTTGGCGATCGTATACTGATTTTGCGTTGTCTAATACCGCTTTCAATCCTACTAAATTAGCACTAGAATTAGACAATTGTGCTTTAGCTTGGTTTACACCTGCAGCAACTTGATCACGCTGAGTAGAATATATATCGGCATAAATTCTTGCAAGAATTTGACCTTTTTTAATGGTATCACCTTCACTAACAAATAGCTCGGTTACTTCTCCGCTAATATCCGGACTTACTTTCACTTCCACTTCTGGATATACTTTACCACTTGCATTTACTGTTTCTATAATATTGCGCTTAAGGGCTTTTTCGGAAGAAACTTTTGTAGCTTCTTCTTTGCCTAAATAACCAGCTTTTTTAAGACCAATTAATACGCCAATTACAACCAACAATCCTACAATAATCCAAATCAATTTCTTACTCATATATTCCGTGTTTCTGTGTTTTTAAATTTGTTTAACCCTTACAACTTAATCCCCTGTCCTTTATAAAATTCTAGCACTTTTAATTTAAATACATAATCGAATTGGTTACTTACTAACTGAATTTTTGCAGTAAATACATTATTACGAGTTGTAATTAAATCTAGTGTTCCTAATAATCCTACATCATATCTTTTTTGAGCATATTCTAATGCTTTCTCTGATACTAGAACTGATTTTTTAGATGCGTTTAATTTTTGCAATGAAGCAAAAGCATCTTGGTATGCATTGTAAATATTTGCACGAAGCGACTGCTTTTCTTGATCGTCTTGTAATTGATTTTGGCGAACATTTATTTTTGAACGCTCCCATTGTGTTCTAGCACTATGCGCATTAAAGATGGGCATACTTAAATTTAATCCTAATGCCTGACCAAAGTATCTATTTAATTGAGATGACAAGGATACTTTATCAACTCCTATCACACTAGTTTGATATGCGTAAACAGGATATTTATTTAAATTATCAACTGCATAAGCACTAGTTGCTCCTACCATTGATTGGGTGCGATAGTCGTAAACATTGTTTGAAAAACGGCTGCTTAAAGATCCTGTTGCCGAAAGTGTTGGATACATTGAACCTCTTGCGGAGTTTACAAATCTTTGTGCAGCAGCAATTTTTAATGCCGTTACTTTTTGTTGCGGTTGATTGTCTAATGCCAAACTATATACATTCTGTGGTTGAAGATCAAGAAGACTTTCAACAGGAATCTTTTCTACTTCAGGATAATCAATTTCAAAATTCGAAGCAAAATCAAAATTCATGAATGCCTTTAAATTAATTACCCCTTGTGCTACTCCTGCAAGTGCTTGAATATAATTTGAACTATCTCTTTCTACTTGTGCTTCAATTTGAATGGCATTTAGTTCTGGTTGACTACCTGCTTCCACAAATTTTCTAGTATTGCGCAACTGCTCTTGAGACTGTGCTAATTGAACTTCACTTAATTTGGCTTGTTCTCTACGCAACATCACTTGTAAAAATGCATTGGCCACAGATAAGGCTAAATCATTCTTTGCTTTTTCAACATTGAGTTCATCGGCTTTTGCTGTAAGTGCATTTGCTTCAATATTGTTTTTTCTAGTAAACCAGTTAAAAATGGTGTAAGAAGATTGAAAGCCAATATTTCCTCCTGTAACATCTACATTATCAAAGACATTGGTGGTTGGATTAATATTTAGACCGTGTTGATAAGAACTACTAATACTAGCATTTGCATTCGGTAACTTTGTTAATTTAGACTGATCGGCCAATAACTTAGATAATCTTGCTTGAACATCTGCCTGTTTGATAGATATATTATTTTGTAAAGCGTAATTAACGCACTTACTAAGGTCCCATTTTTCCTGTGAAAAGGCATGCAGGGTTGCTGTTAAAGCAAATAAGGTCAAAAACTTCTTCATATAAAACAAAAGTACACCAAACGAATGCTTCTGATAAAACAATTAGACAGACGGAAAGGAATCTGAATAAACCTGTCAAAAAATCTTATGAAAGGTGTTCGATAGCCAAAAAAGCATTTGATAGGTCATTAATTAAGTAATCTGCCGATTCTAATCCTATATATAAACGCAACATTCTGTGCTCTGGATTAGCGGGGTTGAATGCTTCGGGTTTCATCCCAGCAATTTTTGGAATAATTAAAGATTCGTGTCCGCCCCAGCTTACCGCCATTAAAATATGCTGCAATGAATTGCAAAAAGTTTCAATAGTGGCACATTCTTGGGCTTTAATTTGAATGGTTAATAAACCACAGGCGCCTTGCATTTGTTTTTTTGCTAAATCGTATTGCGGAAATGAAGGATCCAGCGGAAAAATGACTTTTTCAATTCGGGGATGCTGTTTTAAAAAAAGAATCATTTCTTTTGTAGTTCGGTCAATTCGCTCAAGCCTAGCTTCTAAGGTTCTTAAGCCCCGAATTAATAACCAAGCATTGAATGGCTGAATGCCCGATCCAATATTATTATATTCACTATTAAAAATTCGTTCCATCATTGGGCCGCTTCCAGATAAAACACCCGCAATCGTATCGCTATGACCACTAATGTATTTGGTGGCAGATTGCAAAACAAGGTCAATCCCCAATAAAATAGGCTTTTGAAACAATGGCGTGCAATAACTATTGTCTATAATAGTAATGATGCCATGTTTTTTTGCCAAACTTGCAACAGCTGCTAGGTCTTGTAAATCGTAGGTCCAACTAATGGGCGATTCTAAATAAATAACCGTAGTGTTGGGTTGAATGGCATTCTCAAAATTTTCAATTTTGGTGCCATCAATATAAGAATGGCTTACCTGAAAACGGGGTAAGATGTCTTCGAACATTTTTTTTGCCCAGGTATACGGATTTTTTACGCTAAGAATATGGTCGCCAGATTTTACATTGGCTAATACTGCAGCAAAAATAGCAGCAGCACCACTATTAAATACCAAACAGTCTTCGGCACCATCAAGAGCAGCTAATTTTTTTCGTAAGATGTCGACTGTTGGGTTGAGGCCACGGCTATATAAAAAATCGGCGTATTCGTTTTCGAAAGATTTGCGAAGATCAGCCACCTTTTTAAATGCAAAATTGCTGGTTTGCATAATGGGTGGCGATATTGCTCTAAAATAGTCTTCTCTATTTTCGGCCAATTCGTTTAAGATATAAGATAGATCTTCCATTTACAAGCCCTCCTTGTTTTCAATATTTGAAGTGATTTTAATAAACTTTTTGGCCACAAAATATAGTAACATAAATGCCGCTAAAACAGTGGTGCCAATAATGGCAATACTTGGTGTTTGAATACTAATACTAATGCCTACAAACAAATAAGATCCCATAAAAATTAATGGCAGAATTGGAAAGAGTTTCATTTTATAAATACCCGTTCCGTCTAAATGCTTGGTTCTTTTACGTAACACAAAAATGGTTGCACTAGAAGCCACCATGCCAAAACAATCTAAGAAAATAGTAAAATTTAAAATCTTCTCAAATGTTTGTGCAAAAAATAAAATAATAATACACATAGCCGCAAACACTGTTAAAGAAAAAACCAACACTTCGTTTTTAGCAGATTGCTTGCCAAATATTGTTGGCAATGCCCCTTCGGTACTCATGGCATACATTACACGTGGATTACTCATTAATAAAGCATTCACATAAGCTAGTACCCCAAAAAATAAAAAGAAAGAAAAAATATCGGCACCAGTTTTTCCAAACACTTTATGCATCACTACATAAGCAATTTCGTGTTCGCCTTTCATGTTATTGAATCCTATAATATTATAATAACTAAGGTTTACCAATAAATACAAACCGATAATAATAGCAATCCCAATAAAAATTCCTCTAGGAATATTTTTAGCAGGATTTTCTACTTCATTACCAAAATTAATTGTCTGCTGATAGCCGCCATAAGTAAAGGATACAGCAATCAAACTAATACCCAAACTTTGAATCCAACTAATTTGTGGTGTTGAACTAGCCACAACAACAGATACCGTTTCGGGCAATGCGTGAATAGGAAAAAATAAAGCAGCAATCAACACTACAATCATGCCAATTTTAATAAGCATTAAAAAGTTTTGTGCTTTTGAACTCATTCTTAAACCCATTAAATTAATCAGGTAAAAACTAAAAATAGCCACACAGCTTATGAGCGCTTTATCGGTATCGGTAAAATGAAATTGTGGAAATAATTTTGAAATATATCCACTGCCAATTAATGCTACACCACTCAAACTAGCCGCATTACTTATAAGAATAACACAGTTAATGGCAAAGGCAATACTAGGATGGTAGGCATATGAAAAAACTTTGTAATAGCCGCCCGTAACAGGAAATCTGCTGCCAATTTCGGCGTAAGTCAGCGCCCCACAAAAAGCAAAAAATCCGCCTAAAATCCAGGCAGAAAAATATACCGAAGGCTCAATGGCGTCTTTGGCACTAGTAGCTGCCGACCTAAAAATTCCCATCCCAATAACTAAGCCAACCACAATCATGGTAAAGCTAAATAGATTCAGTTTTTGTTTTCCCTTCATAGTATGGTAACGTGAGGGTTAAATGTAGTAAACTTCCCACAAATGAAACGAATACGGACTGTATAAGTAAGAATAGTAATTTTTTATGCCAATTAATGAATTTGTTTAGTTTAAATTTCAGTAATTCGTGCCATGGAAATATTTTTAATCCGACATACTACCCCATTAGTTGCTAAAGGCACCTGTTACGGGCAAACCGATTTAGATGTAACTGAAAGTTTTTCTGAAGAGGCTAGCGCTATTTTGGAACATATTCCAACAGATATCACTAAGGTTTATAGCAGTCCATTACAACGTTGCGCTAAATTAGCTAATACACTATTTCCAAATCATGGCATAGAATGGCACAATGATTTAATGGAATTGAATTGTGGAGAATGGGAGATGCTAGAATGGGATAATATTCCAAAATCCGAAATACAACCCTGGATGGATAATTTTGTACATGTTCAAGTGCCAGGCGGAGAAAGCTATGCGCAACTACACCAAAGAGTGATTGATTGTTTCACTTCAATTTGCAATACTGGCGAATCTTCAGCTATTGTAGCACATGGAGGTGTATTAAGAAGCATACTGTCGCATATTAGTTCTATTTCATTAGAAAGTTCTTTTAGTGCCTTTCAGCTACATTACGGAGCAGTTGTAAAAATTAAACTTGATAATGAAGCATTTACTTACGAACTATTGCATAATATTGAGCCATCAAATAAAGAGCAGCATCGACCAAGCTTTACTTAAACTAGTAATCCCTAAAAAAACTGTTTATGGAATTTCATTTCGATCAATTGCTAACCGTAACCTTTACGCTCTTTGCGGTAGTTGATATAGTAGGATCTATTCCACTATTAATTTCGCTGAAAGATAAAATGGGTGGTATAAAGTCTTTTCAGGCCACATTTGTTTCTGGCGCATTAATGATATTATTTTTATTTGCAGGCAAGCCCTTCTTAAAAATTCTTGGCTTAGATATTCGCTCCTTTGCAGTTGGTGGTTCCATTGTAATATTTTTATTAGGATTAGAAATGGTATTGGGCCACGAAATATTTAAAGGCGATAAAGATGCGCATGCGGGAAGCGTTGTACCAATTGCCTTTCCAATTATTGCGGGTAGTGGAACGCTTACCACCATCATGTCATTAAAAGCAAATTTCGACGAAGCTTATATTTTATCTGGCATTTTAATAAACCTCATTGTAGTTTATATTGTTTTAAAATCTTTGAATTGGATTGAACATGCACTTGGTGCTGCAGGTTTATTAGCTGTTCGGAAGTTTTTTGGAGTGATTTTATTGGCAATTGCAGTGAAAATTTTTAGTAGCAATATTGGGGCGTTTGGGAAATAAAATATCGATTAATGTTTGAACATACTTTTGCAATTGTAGTTTATAAAGATTCAGAGTTTTTAGAGTCTTGTATTAATAGTATTTTAAATCAAACAATAAAAAGTAAATTATTAATTTGCACCTCTACACCAACTGATTTTAATAAAAGCATATCTATAAAATACAATATTGATTTTATTGTAAATCCCAACGGCAATAATGGTATTGGATCGGACTGGAACTTTGCACTACAACAAGTGAAAACAAAGTTTTCCACTATTGCACATCAAGATGACTTATATGAAAAAGAATTTACAGAAATTGTTGTAAATAAAATTAAGAGAAATGAAGAGAAATCTTTGATCGTTTTCACTAATTACTTTGAAATAATAAAGAATAAAAAAAGAAGTTTTTCCATTCTTATCTTTATAAAAACACTTTTATTAGCCCCTTTTTTAATAGAACCTATAATTCATTGTAAATTTTTAAAAAAAATATCATTGTCATTTGGAGATCCAATTTGCTGTCCGTCAGTCACTTTCAATTTACAAAATTTAAGCAATTTTAATTTTTCAGAGAAATATCATTTTATACTTGATTGGGATGCATGGTTTAAATTAGCAAAAGAAAATGGTTCATTCATTTATGTTAATAAAAAATTGATGTTGCATAGAATACATGAAAAATCAGAAACCTCTAAACTAATCGAAAGTGGCATTAGAATAGAAGAAGAGCAAACGATGTTACGAATGATTTGGGGTAATAAATTAGGCGTTTTTCTTTCTTTTTTTTACAAATTTGGATATCTAGGTAATAAAAAATAATCAATAAATATTTAACACATGCCTTTACTTATTATATTTTGGATATTAATATATTGTTTTAGTTCAGCCTTTTCAATAGTTCTTTTAGGAGACAGAAGTTTAATATCCGGTAATCTACTTAAATCAAGTACGCTTTTAAATTTGTTATTAAATTGGAAGTTTATATTAGCTATGAGTTTGGCAATTGTAGCCAGAATAAGTTTTTTACTAGTCAATAACAACCTTTTAAAAATACCTAAACTAGCTGCTATTTCTACTACTTTAACAACTTTTATTACTCTTTTATCTTTGATGTTCATTGTAATAATGAATTATTTTTTTTTAAATGAGCGACTGAATATCCAACAAGGCATTGGTGCAGTTATAATATTAATTGGAGTGGCAATAATGATTAAATAATTTAGCAAATTAAATTTAAATATAAAATGCAGAGATTAAAATATACCCCTACAGAAAGAATAAATATTTCACGACCAGTAAACCGCATACAATTCATATCAAAGTCTTGTAATAAAAAACGAGTACTTGACTTAGGTTGTTATGACGAAACTGCACAAATAAAGAAAAACGAAGAAACATACTTGTTTAGTGCTATTTCTAGCGTGGCATCAAATCATACCGGTATTGATAATTCGAAATTATTGCCTGATGATGGTATAATATTTAGCTCTAATTGTAGAATAATAAAAGGTGGTATTACAGATTTAGAAACAATCGAAATAAATAAAGAAGAAGTTGATATTATTATTGCCGGAGAACTTATTGAGCATCTACCAAATACATTAGAATTTTTCAAAAAGACAAAAGAGCAGTTTCCAAACAAAAGGATGATTTGCTCTACGCCAAACAGTACGTCATTGTCTAATATTCTGCTTGGATTCATTCAAGCAGAATCATGCCATATTGATCATCTACAAGTATACTCCTATAAAACATTAAACACATTATGTAAGAACGCTTCTTTTAATAAATGGGAGATAATACCTTATAATGTAAAATATACTGAAATGATTCTTAGATCAAAAGGTATTAAACGTTTATTTGTTAAGAGCTCTGAAAAAATGATCAATTGTATTGAATATTTTTTCCCATTAATGGCAGGAGGATATATTTTAGAAATTGAAATTTAAAATTATTTTTGGCAGAAACTAATTTACTCATTATTGTTTACAATCAATTTTCTAATCAATCCTAATTGTTCTGCTATTAATCCTAATAAAAAAACAACAACTGAAAAGATATAACCAAATAATGCTCCAACACTTAATCCATTGCCTTTAATCAACAAAGGAATTTCCCAGATGGTTGTAATAATTCCAAAGAATATTGATAATGGAATGAATATTCTTAATGGATTAAACAGCATTAAAATATTAATTATTTCAATTACAGTTTGAAATGCTGTTTTAACGCCAATGGTACTTTTACCTGCAATTCTTTTAGTGATTTTTATTTTTTCTTCAAGCACCAAATGCTTTTGACTAATAAATATTAAAGTAATAATATCGCTATATGCCATTGAATTCGGACAAATTGCAACATATTTTTTAGCCAAATTAGTGTCATACATTTTTAAACCAGAATTAATATCATAAATATTAATTGGCATAAGAATTTTAGCAATTTTTCTGATGATCCATTTTCCTGTTTCACGAAAAGCAGAAGACGCTTTATTGCCAACTCTATTTCCTACAATTAAATCGGCATCAGTATCTACCATTTTATTTAGAATTAACTTTATATCATCTACTTGGTGCTGTCCATCGGCATCGAACGTAACACAATACTTTGTTGTTACATTAATAATTCCAGTTTTAATAGCCCCACCATAACCTCTATTTACTTTATGGCTAACAACTTTTAAATTTTCTTCTGCTCCAAAAGTCTTTAGCACTTCACTAGTATTATCAGCTGAACCGTCATTAACTACAATTACCTTCCAATTCTCAATTTTACATTTTGATAAAAGTGTTGGCAAAACCGAAGGAAGTGAATCGGCTTCATTATATGCAGGTATTATGATAGTTAATAAGGCTTCCATTTATTGTGTTTTTTTATTTAATTCTGATTTAGCCCAATTTAGATTTCCTTTTGCTAATCTATGTGAAGGATTTAATTGCAAAGCCTTACTACATGCTTCAATTGCTTTTTGCCATTCTGCTAACTGGTTATATGCAGCGCCCATATTATTATAAGCATCTGCATTATTTGAATCAATTTTTAATGCACTATTACATGCATCAATACATTTTTGAAACTCCTTTGTATTATAAAACAGCAAACTTTGATTTATATAATCTGCACTAGTAACTGGCTTTACGATTGACTTAGATTCTAGCGGCTTCTTGTTTGTTCCATTTAGAAGATAGTTCTTACCTTTTAAATTATTGGGTTGTATTTGTAATATCTTATTAGCTGTTTCAACTAATTTATCCCATTGTTGTGTTTCACTATAAATTGCTGCTAACATGTCTAATGGCTCTATTGAATAAGGATTCACCGCATTTGACTTTAATGCCATTTGCTCCGCCTCTGTATATCGTTGATTATTTTTTAGATATCTTGCATAGTAATAGAATGGCAAATGAGAAGATCGTTTATTATATTCAATTGCTTTTTTGAAATTATCTTCTGCTTCTTGATTCTGATTTGTAGCAGCTTTAAGTATTGCTATATTGATATACAGCGCATCATAATAAGGGTTGTAAAACAAAGCTTTTTGAAAATAGGTATTTGCCCCATCATAATTCCCTTTGGCCATTTGTGTTAACCCGTAATTCATTAATCCCCTTCCGTTAGCAGGGCTTTTTACTGTTACATCATACCAAAGAGATTCTTCTGTTTTCCATACTTTATTTCTCTGATAGACTCCATTAGCATTTAAACATATTACAGCAAATACACCAAAAAGAAGCAATCGATTTAAACTAAGCTGATTAGCAGAATTACTTTTTATTTTTTGGACTAATAATAAAACATAGTTTCCTGTTGCTAATGCCAACCCTATAAAGGCAAAGAACATTCTATGATCATTAGTTACTTCAGCAAAAGGAGCAATTGAAGTTGGCAGTAATGAAACAGAAAACCAGATTAACCCAAACGAAATAGGTTTTGTTTCTTTTTTTAATGAAGTCTTAAATATTGTATATACTAAAAGGCTAATGAAAATTAAACCAACAATTATTCTTTCGTCAAAAATATTCGAAATAACACCCCAATCTGAATCAGCCGATAAATTAGCGGGAATAAAAAAAGCGATAGTATATCTTACCCAAACAAAAGACTGTGTTAAGATGTAATACCCCAAAGGATTTGAGATATCATTTGTTGATTTAATTTGCGAAAGCGTATAATACTGCACCGCCGCTACACAAAAGAACAAAGGCAATAAACTAAGTATTGTTTTAAAAATTGCATTGAAATTAGTTTTCTTAAAATGACCTGCAATTGAAATGTTTTTTTCAAATAAATTGATATAGAAAAATAAAATGATTACTAAGGTTAGTACTGTTTCTTTTGTAAAAACCCCAATTACTGCAGGAATTATATAAAGAAAATATTTTCGCTTTTTGGGTGCCAAAATAAAAATACCAAATGAGAGTAGAATAAAAAAGGTTGATAATACATCTGATCTGGAAATGATATAATTGATTGTTTCGGCATTTGCTGTATGCATAGCATACCAAGCAGCAATTAAAAGTGCACAATATTTTGTCCACTCATTATCAATAGCCTGATTCAAAATTTTCTGATATACAAAAAATAATAAAACACAAATTAACGTGAACCAAATAAATGTAGAGAGATGAAAGTAAAACGGATTTAATTCGCCAGCTAACCAATAATCAACAGCCAACGAAACACTTACAATTGGCCTAAGCCCCCAGTGTGATGGAAGTGTACTGAACATTTGTGGTGTATAAAAAAACTTCGCGCAATTGTTGATATTTTTAATATAAGGATTATCCTCAATAGTATGAGAATCGTCGAAATGAAATGTATTGTTGAAATGATTTGAATAACTTAAAAGGAAAATACTAAAAAGCAAAAGTGCAAGCGCCAATAGTTTTGGCTTACTCGAATTCAAATCTTTCATTGTCTATTAGGGTTTTAGAACGTAGTATAAAAATAAGGAGATTTAGAATACCAGCGTGATTCCCGATTTGGGAAAGCATCTTTTCAAAAATTCTCAGACTGAACTGAATCCTTATTTCGTAACCCTAAACCAATCTACATCTACAAATGAACCTATTTTACCAATTGGTGTTGCAGTGCAAAACAGCCCAAACTTTGCGCCAATCCACTTGTCGGGTTTTGACATGAATGGTTTTCCAATTGGCTGGAATTGTGTACCGTCTTCACTATAACTAAACTGACACTGACCATCTGGAGCAGTTATGGCAACTCGTAAATAAACTGTTGACTGCTTTATAGGTTGCTGCGCTATTACTTGCTCTTCTAATCCATTCAAAGCATTTTTACAAACTACTTGATTTACAAAATAGCCATTGGCATTTTTTGTAATTGACAAGTAGGCATAATCATTACCCATCACCAATAAACCTGCTTTCTTCTTTTCTCCTGCAGAAAAATCAGTTGTCCATTTTAGTTTAGTTGTTGCAGTAAAATTGGGTGCTGGGTATTTTTGTAGCAACAAATTTGGAACTGTCCAAAAGTTTCTGCCTGTATCGGATGGAATGGCAAATAGTCGCAAATAACCAGTATTTCTAATTAAAGCAGACCATTGCACTTTGGGATTTGCATGCCATTGCCATTGCAAGCCTAGTGTGTCTGTATTAAACTCATCCGATTCTACAGGTGTTTCAATAGGATAGGCTTTACCTACATTCGGTTTTTGATACACTAATACGGGCTCTCCTTTTCCATCTCCATCAACATCTTTGCCTATAACAGGCCAATTGTCTTTCCATTGAACAGGTTGCAAATGCAAGATTCTTCCATACACCCCTTTATCTTGAAAATGTAAAAACCAAGATTCACCTGTTTGTGTTTCTACCCAAGCACCTTGGTGCGGACCATTGGTAGGAGTACTCCCTTGATCCATCACTACTTTTCTTTCGTAAGGACCATAAATGTTTTTAGAACGAAGTGCTAATTGCCACCCCGTTCCTACGCCACCTGCTGGTGATAAAATATAATAATAGCCATTGCGTTTGTAAAACTTAGGTCCTTCAATTGTAGGATCGAGGTCGTGTCCATCGTATACATGTTTTCCATCGTCGGTAACACTGGTTACTGTTTGATTTAATTTGAATACAGTTATTAAACTATTCACTCCTGCCCTACTTGCAGCCCATCCAACAGCTAAATAGGCTTTTCCATCATCATCCCAAAAACATGTTGGATCAATAATTCCTCTGCCAGGTAATACCAAAAGAGGTTTGCTCCAATCTGATTTTGGATCCTTGGTTTTAATCATATAAATACCATATTCTGGATCGGGATAAAAAATATAAAATTCATTTTTATAAAACCGAATATTAGGTGCCCAAACGCCTTTGCCATGTTGGGGTGTATTGAAAACGTCTTCGGGGATTTGTTTTTTTAATGCATAATTAATAATACGCCAATTCACTAAGTCTTTAGAATGCAAAATAGGTAAGCCGGGTGTGCAATTAAAACTAGATGCCGTCATATAATAATCCGAACCAACTCGAATGGCATCAGGATCTGAATAATCTGAATACAAAACTGGGTTATGATATGTACCATCTCCATTGTCTGCCACCCAAACTTTTGAAACATAGTTTTGTTGGCTAAAAATTTGGTGGGATAATAATAAAGAAACAATAATTATATAGGATGCTTTATTTTTCATGGCATTGTATCAATTATAATCAAACGAAATTAGCGTTTAATATGATGGAATAAAAAAGTTGCATCGCATTGATTTTATTTCAAAATTTATTTTGTTTTAAATTCCCAAGTGAGTTTGCCAATATTGTTGGGTTTACCTTTATCAGCTTCTGAAATCGTACCCTGAAATTTTCCTTTTTGATCTCGTTTCACTTTAATGGTTCTCCACGAAAAATCGCCTTTTTCATAATCGAATGTTTTACCATCATCATCATATAAATTATAAGAAGCTTCTTTTTGGCCATAATAACGGATCACTAAATCGAATTTTCCTTCTGCTATAGTATTGGTTACAGCCATTGGAATAATTCCACCATCCCGAACAAAAACGGGTATATGTGCTAGGCCTGGTGTTACTGAAATTATTTCTGATTCCCCCGCCAATTCACCTGTATAAAAATCATACCATTTTCCAATAGGTAAAATTACTTTTCTGCTGGTTTCTCCTGTGAATAATGGGGCTATTAATAAATTATCTCCCATCATATATTGGTCTTTTATTTCTTTTTTTGAAGCAATGGCATAAGGGTTTTTTTCTGAATCTACTTTAGCAATTGTTTCCTTTGACATTACTGAAAA
>JBAXPJ010000005.1:0-72302 GCA_037132335.1 Sediminibacterium sp.
TTGTCTTTCCTTATTATTGCTTTGTTCCATTAGCGCAATGGCCCAAAACGAATCAAACAGTAATAGAGGCAAATTCAAACAAGAAAATATTTTTATGGGAACTGGCTTGAATGTTGGGTTTGCTAACCGAACTTTTAACCTAGGCATCAATCCCGAAATTGGCTATAGCATTACCAAATGGCTCGATGCAGGAATTGTTACCAACCTAAACTACTATTCTCAAAGTCCTATAGATATCAATGCGTATAAATACCAGAAGCTTAGTTATGGGGCAGGTAGTTTTATTAGAATTTGGCCCGTAAATTTTTTCCATATTCAAATTCAACCAGAATTTAATTGGATTAATAGTGCCGAAAAAAGTTCTGTTACTGGCACTACCTATAAAAGCAACTATAATGCCGGTAGTTTAATGGTGGGCATTGGATATGGTTCACATTCCCTGGGTAGCCGTTACTCTTATGTTACTTTAATGATGGATGTACTAGAAGATGCCAAATCTCCTTATCGCGACCAATTTAACGACCCCTTACCCGTATTTAGAGCGGGTTTTGGTGTTTACCTCAAACCACGTAAGCAATAACTTCTTCTGGCTTTGTACAAACAATAATTCGGTCTTGCCAGGCTTCGTATAAAAACCCTTGGTCAAACATATTTTGTAAATGTCCTATTAATGGGTTGTAATAGCCATTGGTATTAAGTATAAAGATCTTTTTATTATGGATTTTTAAGTTGTTCCAGGTAACCATTTCAAATAGTTCATCTAGGGTGCCATGTCCTCCAGGAAGTATCACAGCCGATTCGCACAAATCGTACATCATTCTCTTGCGCACATGCATATCGGCAACCACGCGTAAATCCGTTAAGCCCTTGTGAGCTGCCTCCCAGGCTAGTAATAATTCTGGAATCACCCCTATCACTTTTCCCCCATTATCAAGCACCCCATTCGCTACAGCGCCCATCATTCCCTTATTACCCCCGCCGTAAACCAATGTTATTTGATTTTTAGCCATCATCTCGCCTAATTCAACCGCATGTTGCACATACATTGGGTCTATGCCCGACTGAGAACCACAAAATACTGCTAAGCTTTTTTCAATCATATACTAAGGTTTACAGCTGAAAATTAGGGCAAATATTTGTACTAGATTTTAATTCTCTATTTTTATTGTTCACTAACGGTTTAGACATGTCACCTATTTTACTTTTTTCATTTGTGATTGCCTATTTTATTATCCTTTTAGTGGTTGCCAAAATCACAGGAAAAAACAGTACCAATGAATCGTTTTTCATAGGCAACAAAAACAGCAATTGGATGCTGGTTGCTTTTGGCATGGTAGGCACATCTTTGAGTGGGGTTACTTTTGTAAGTGTACCAGGTGCCGTAGCAAAAGAAAGCTTTGCCTATTTGCAAATTACTTTTGGTTATTTAATAGGATATGTGGTGATTGCCTTTGTTTTATTACCACTCTACTATCGATTAAACCTCACTTCTATTTATAATTATTTAGGGAGCAGTCTTGGTTTTAAGTCTTATAAAACAGGCGCATCATTTTTCATTTTATCTAGAACCCTTGGTGCAACTGCTCGATTATATTTAGTGGTGAATATTTTGCAAGAAGCCATTTTAAATAGTTTTGGAATTCCTTTCTGGGCCACTACCCTAATTATTTTAGGAATGATTTTATTGTACACATTTGAAGGTGGCGTGAAAACAATTGTATGGACCGATACCTTGCAAACTTCTTGTATGTTATTAGGCCTAGGCATTTGTGTTGTATATATTCTTAGCAACTTACATATAGGATTTGCAGGTAGTCTTGAAGCCATGCAAACAAAAGGTTATTCAAAAATATTTTTTACTGATCCTAATAGCAAACTATTTTTTGCAAAACAAATTATTGCCGGTGCATTCATTACCCTAACTATGACGGGTATGGATCAAGAAATGATGCAGAAAAACATTTCAGTAAAAACACTTAAAGACTCGCAAAAAAATATTTTGACCATGTCATTTATTTTGTTATTATCTATTCTGTTGTTTTTATACTTAGGCGGCTTATTATACTTGTACGCTAACCAAATGCAAGTAACCGAAATTGGCGATAAATTATTTCCTGCAATTGCCCTGAAACACATGCCACCATTTGTTTCTGTAATATTTATTATTGCTTTAATTTCTGCTTTGTTTCCTAGTGCAGACGGTGCCATCACAGCACTCACTGCAACTTTTTGTATTGATATTTTAGGCATGCAAAGAAGAACAGATATTGACGAAGCCAAAAAGAAAAAAATCCGCCAAAGAGTACACCTTTCATTTGCATTTATTTTCTTACTATTTGTACTAGTGTTTAAAGTAATTAACAACCCTAGTATGATTGGTGTAATATTAAAAATTGCTAGTTATACTTACGGACCTTTATTAGGATTATTTACTTTTGGCATTTTATTAAACAGAAATGTTAAAGACAATTTTGTACCTATTATTTGTGTAGCAGCACCGATCATATGTTTTATCATTGACAAATACCAGAAAGTTCTTTTTGGAAATTTTGAAATTGGATTAGAGTTATTAATCATCAACGGACTCATTACTTTTTTAGGATTACTAATAATTTCTTCACCAAAAAGAATCGACGCATAAAATATATTCAATGGAACTCGTGCAACCTTTAGCAGAAGCGTACGCACAACAATTTACCACCCCAGATAATGCGTTGTTGCAATCTATTCAAGCAAGTACCTTGCTAAATCATCCGCACGCACATATGATAAGCGGGCCAGTGCAAGGACAATTGTTGTCTTTTATAAGTGGAATGATTCAACCGCAATACATTTTAGAAATTGGTAGTTTCACGGGCTATAGCGCACTCTGTTTGGCTAATGGCTTAACGGATACAGGCGCATTACATACCATAGAACTTAGAGCTGCAGATGCTGAAACAGCAGCAATCAATTTTAGCAAATCAACAAGAAATAAGCAAATACATTTGCATATAGGCAATGCATTAGACATTATACCTAGCCTTAATTTTGAATGGGATCTAGTATTTATTGATGCCGATAAAACAGCCTATATTGACTATTACGAGTTAATAGTTCCTCGATTAAGCAAAAAAGGTATGATTATTGCAGACAATGTATTGTTTCACGGACAGGTGCTAGAAAACCCTGTGACAGGCAAAAATGCCAAAGCTATTCAGGCTTTTAACGAACATGTACAAGCCGACGAACGTACCGAACAAGTGTTATTGACCATACGTGATGGATTGGTACTGATAAAAAAGAAAATGGAATGAAGCAATTATTACTAATTATATTTTTAGGATTTACTACACTGTTGCAAGCACAGCGCGAAAAAGCATTGGCCTATGTAAACAAATACAAAGACTTGGCCATAGAAGAAATGCGCAGAACAGGCGTACCTGCTTCTATTACACTGGCGCAAGGCATTTTAGAATCTCAATCTGGCGAGAGTGATTTAGCAAAAGGTTCTAATAACCATTTTGGCATTAAATGCAAAACAGAATGGACTGGCCCAAAAACTTATCACGATGATGATGAAAAAAAAGAATGCTTTAGGGTATACGCAAGTGCCGAAGAATCTTATCGCGACCATTCTAATTTTTTACGTTCAAGAGATCCCTATCAATTTTTATTTAAGCTAGATAAAACGGATGATATTGGCTGGGCCTACGGTTTAAAAAAAGCAGGCTATGCTACTGAAAAAGACTATCCATATAGGTTGCTTAATTTAATCAATGACTACGAATTACACCAGTATAGTTCAATCGCCTTACAAAAAAACACAAACCCTACTACCACTGTTGATAATGGCAAAAAATACAAAGTAATCAATCAATCAAATTCAGAAATTGAGGTTACAAAAACTCCAATTGTAGAAACACCAATAATAGAAAAAGCACCTGTAAAAGATATTCCAACAACCACAACAACTGAAACAGAAAAAGAAGATACTGTTGAAGTTGAAAAAACGCCCGTATCAGTTCCTGAAATAGTAGAAACAAAAAAAACATCACCATATCCGGCAGCCGCATTTACTATTAACCATGCGAAAGTAATTTATGCAACAGCAGGAACTTCATTACTTTCTATTGCAAACAAATATGGCATCTCTTTAAGCAAACTATTTAGTTTTAATGAACTTAAAGAAATGGACATTTTAGAGGATGACCAATTATTGTTTTTAGAAACTAAATTAAAAAAAGGCGCTACTGATTTTCATGTGGTAGAAAACAATGAAACCCTTGCTATTATTAGCCAAACCGAAGGTATTCGTTTAGAAAGTTTATTAGAATACAACCAATTAAAAAAAGAACGTCCTCTTACTAAAGGCGAAAAAATATTGTTGCGCGCACCTACAACTCCTTCAAAAAAACCAGCAAAAGAAACTAAAAAATAATTTAGCGTATGTCTATCATTCATCTACATAATAAATCATTCGAGCCCTATTTACCAGAAGCCTTAATACTTGAAAAGGTGAAAGAATTAGCCGAAAAATTAAACCACGACTACGCCGATAAAAAACCTTTGTTCATTGCTATATTAAATGGGTCTTTCATGTTTGCTTCCGACCTTTTTAAATATTTAACTATTGAAGCAGAGATATGTTTTATTAAACTAGCATCTTACAAAGGCACAAAATCTACTGGCCAAGTTGTAACAGCTATTGGCTTAGATATAGATATCACTAACAGGCATGTGGTTGTATTAGAAGACATTATTGACACAGGAAAAACCATGAGTCATTTTTTACCGCAATTACAAAACCAACAACCCGCATCCTTAAAAACAGCAATTCTATTACACAAGCCAGAAGCTACTGTTTTTGAAGTTCCTATTGATTATTGTTGTTTTAGCATTCCTAATAAATTTGTATTAGGATATGGGTTAGATTTTGATGGATATGGTAGAAATATTAAAGAGATATATCAATTAATATCAGAATGAAAAAAGCCTTCCTGGCTGCTTTATTTATTTTATTTATCGGTTCTGCCGTTGGGCAATATTATCTCCGGGGCGAAATAAAAAACGATCGAGGAACCCTATTAGAAGGCGTTTTAATTCAACTCAGCTCTAAAGGACTCATTCCTTTCTATACTGGCAATGGTGGCGCTTTTGGCATTCCGTCTAACCAAATTTACGATACCATCACTTTGCAATTAAATGGTTATGAAGTTTTAAAAACTGTCATAGACACTAGAAAAATACAATCTTTTGTATTGCAAATGATGCCTAGTACTGCCAACCAATTCAAAAAAAAGCTCAACTCAATTACCAAGAATTTAAATAAAACATCCAATAGTTTTATGAGCCTTGGTGAGAGTTATAGTTCGCATGTAGAAAATGAATTTGTAGATGCTAAACAATTTCCGGAAACTGGGCTTACGCTAAATGTTGACCAAGCATCTTATAGCAATATCCGCAGGTTTATTAATAATCAAATGTCTGTGCCCATCGATGCTGTAAGGATTGAAGAAATGCTCAACTATTTTAATTTAAATAAAGATAGCAGTAGCAAAGCACGTCCATTTTTCAATTGTAATACAGCACTTACTACGTGTCCTTGGAACGAACATTCGCAACTTTTTTTTACAAGTATTTCAGCTCCAAAATTAAACCTAGACAGTATTGCTCCAAGCAATTTGGTTTTTTTAATTGATATATCCGGATCGATGGATAAACCCAATCGACTCCCTTTATTACAAGCTGGATTTAAATTATTGGTTGAAAATTTACGAGAAAAAGACACTGTATCATTGGTTACTTATGGCGGTGGAGTAGACATTCGATTATACGGCGTTAGCGGCAAAGAAAAAACAAAAATTAATCAGGCAATTGACTCACTCGAAGCAGGTGGAGATACTCCTGGCACTGATGCCATTAGAATTGCTTATGCTACTGCTAAACGATTTTTCATGCGCAAAGGAAATAACCGAGTAATCATTGCTACAGACGGCGATTTTAATGTGGGAGAAGTGTCGGAAAAAGCAATGGAAGACTTAATTGGCACTTACCGCTTATCTGGTATTTATTTAACCTGCTTGGGCGTTGGAATGGGCAATTACAAAGACAGTAAACTAGAATTGCTTTCAAAAAAAGGCAATGGAAATTTTGCTTATTTAGACAACCTGCAAGAAGCCGAAAAAGTATTGGTGACCGAACTAACTCAAACATTATACTCGGTGGCTAATGATGCTTATTTAACTATCAATTTCAATCCTTCACGCGTTAGTGCTTACCGCCTAATTGGCTTCGATAATAAAAAAGATGCGCTATCCGATAGCACTACCCAAATGGAAGGAGGAGAAGTTGGTACAGGACATCACATGCTTGCCATATTTGAAATTACTCCAACAAAAATAGATAGTAGTTTTATTGACAATGCTTTAGCTAGCATTCAAATCAATTATAAAATTCCCCAAACGCAGCAGATTATTAAACAAGTATTTGAAGCAAAAAATCAAGTGATAGATATCAATATCGCCAATTCAAATTATCGATTTGGTACAGCAGTATGCATGTTTGGAGCGCTACTAAAAAATTCAAAATTTAAAAGCAAAATTAATTACGATCAAATTTTGCAATTAGCTACATCGTCATACGAGGCAACAGATAAATTTCAAAAAGAATTTTTGGTGCTTGTAGAAAAATCAAAACAATTGAATGCTCCTTCTAAAAAGAAAAAGAACGCGTCTAAAAATTAACTGAACGCTTCTCTTACTCTATCAAAAAAGCTTTTGTCTGATTTATTAGGATTTGGCTTGAAATTATCGCTAGCATTTAATTTATCAAGCATCTCTTTTTCCTCTGCACTTATATGTTGCGGAGTCCAAACATTTACATGAATTAATTGGTCGCCTTTATTATAGCCTTGTACTTCTGGAAATCCTTTTCCTTTTAATCGGAATATTTTTCCACTCTGTGTTCCTGGTGGAATTTTTATTTTAGCACGTCCGTCAATGGTTGGTACTTCTACTTGAGTTCCAAAAGCAGCATCCGGAAAACTAATGTATAAATCGAATGCCACATTCAAACCATCGCGGTGTAATTCTGCGTGTGGTTCTTCTTCAATTTGAATAATTAAATCACCCATTGATCCGCCACGCTCACCAGCATTACCTTTTCCGCTCATGCTTAATTGCATGCCTTCATGCACACCCGCTGGAATATCAATGCTAATTGTTTCTTCTCCATAAACCCTTCCTTCGCCTTTACAGCCAGTACATTTTGCAGTAATACTTGTTCCTTCTCCATTACAAGTAGGGCAAGTTGTTACGGTTTGCATTTGTCCTAAAAAGGTATTGCTTACTCTACGAACTTGACCACTTCCAGAACAGGTTGAACAGGTTTGAACACTAGATTTATCTTTCGCACCGCTGCCACCACAAGTAGTACAAGCAACGTGTTTTTTTACTTTTACATTTTTGGTTACGCCCTTGGCCATTTCCTCAAAAGTCAACTTCAACTTAATGCGCAAATTGCTTCCGCGTTGACCCCTAGCCCTTCCAGCACTTGACCTTGAACGAGATCCACCACCAAAGAAATTACCAAACATATCGTCTCCAAAAATATCGCCAAACTGACTAAAAATGTCTTCGGTATTCATTCCGCCACCACTAAATCCACCTCCTCCGGTTCCAGGACCAAAAGCAGCATGTCCATGACGGTCGTACTTAGCTTTTTTATCAGCATCACTCAGAATTTCGTATGCATTTGCAGCTTCCTTAAATTTTTCTTCGGCTTCTTTATCGCCTGGGTTTCTATCTGGGTGAAACTGCATAGCCACTTTGCGATAAGCTTTCTTTATCTCTTCGGCAGATGCGCTTTTAGTAACCCCTAGTATTTCGTAAAAATCTCTCTTCATGTGCTGTAAATATTCAATTAGTTACCGACCACCACTTTGGCAAAACGGATTATTTTATCATTTAGGTAATAGCCTTTCATCACTTCATCCAATACTTTGCCTTTTAATTTAGGAGTAGGTGCAGGAATTTCGGTAATTGCTTCGTGCTTCTCAACATCAAAATCCGCATGAATACTTTCCATTGCTTTAACACCTTTATTGAATAGGTTAGAACGGATTTTATTGAATACTAGTAGGATGCCTTCTTTTTGTGCTTCAATGTCTACATTAGACTGCAATTGCTTTTCGGCACGATCGCAGTCATCTAAAACATCTAACAAAGAAACAATCACATCTTTACCCGCTGTTTGAATTAAATCTAAACGCTCTTTGGCTGTTCTTCTTCTAAAATTATCAAATTCAGCCATTAAACGGAGGTATTTATCTTTTTGCTCTTTTAATTCAGCATCAAGCTTTTCAAGTTCCGTTAATTCAATTACTGGTTCTGCAGCAGTTTCATTGGTGGCTGCATTTTCGTCAGTATTCATTTCAGCTCCATTAAAAGAAGCATTGTTTTCGTTGGTTTCTGTGGGCTGCGTCATCTCATTATCGGCTTGGTTCATAAAAAAACATTGAACTATCCCTTGTCAAAAATTTTGCCGAAGCAAAAGAAAGGGAAAAAATGACAGGTTTTATAGCAATCTAGGCACTAAAACAAGCATTAAAACTTAATTTGACAGGCTTCTGCCCTTTTCTGTAAGGCCAAATTAGCTTTAACCAACACTTGCAAGTAGCCTTCGCCTATCTTTGCCAAATGACAAAACTGTTTTTGAGAAAAAAAATCGCGCCAAGAATTGCCAACGGACATCCTTGGGTATACGGAAATGAGGTAGATAAAATTGAAGGAGAGGTAGTACCAGGCGATATTGTAGACGTTTATTATAGTCCAGAGAAATATGCCGGCCGGGGTTATATCAATCCTCAATCACAGATTTTAGTTCGATTACTTACCCGAAAGCCCGAACCAATAGACGAAGCTTTTTTTCATAAAAAGATTTTACAAGCATGGAAGTATCGCCAGCAATTGGGTTATACCGAAAACTGCCGTTTGGTTTTTGGAGAGGCCGATGAATTACCCGCTTTAATTATTGATAAGTTCAATGACTATTTTGTCATTCAAACTTTATCCTTAGGAATTGATAAATGGAAACAAGCAATTGTAAATAGTTTAGAAGCCATTTTTCATCCCAAAGGAATTTACGAGCGCAATGATGTACCCGTTCGTGGCCTTGAAGGTCTTGCCCAACAAAAAGGATTTTTAACTACCGAATTTGATACCAATATTTTAATCAAAGAAAATGGTTTAAACTTTTTGGTGGATATAGAAAACGGCCAAAAAACAGGATACTTTTTAGACCAACAAGACAACCGACGAGCCATACAACATATTGTAAAAGGAGCCGATGTTTTAGGTGCATTTACCTATACTGGCACTTTTGAAATTCATGCAGCAAAATATGGCGCGAAATCTGTTTTAGGAATTGACATTTCTGAACAAGCAGTGGCACAAGCCAATAAAAACGCAGCCTTGAATGGCTTATCAGATATTTGCAAGTTCGAAACCATGAATGCTTTTGACGTTTTAAAACAATGGGGCAAAGACGGCAGAAAATACGATGTTGTAATGCTTGATCCGCCTGCATTTACCAAGAGCCGCGAGAATATTAATAAAGCACTCACTGGTTATAAAGAAATTAATTTAAGGGGAATGAAATTACTAAACAACGGAGGCTTTCTAGTAACCTCAAGTTGTACCAATTTAGTAAATCCCGAAATGTTTTTACAAAGCATTGATCAAGCTGCAAAAGATGCGCGCAAACGCATTCGTCAAGTTGTATTTCAAACACAATCCAGCGACCATCCAATAATTTGGGGAATGGAAAATACCAACTATTTAAAATTCTTAATTGTAGAGGTTTGTGATAGGTAACTTACAAAGATTTTAGTAAGGCTTCTATTGAAATGTCTTCATCTAATAATGGCCAATGTATGCCATATCCTGAGGGAGAAATAGTGAAAAGGTTTCTTTCAATATTGGTTGCTAATAATAATTTGTTAGATAAATTCTGAAGTGGAATATTGAGGGTTTGTCCATCAATAATTATATGCAACATTTGGTTATTAAAACTCAGCGTTTCAATAGTATGAGTGCGTACCATTTCTTAAGGTTTAAATTGATTATTCCAAGATACCACAATTAAATCAAAATGCTGAAAAATGATTTTTTTAATCTGTTTTCTAGCACTGGGTGTAAAATTAATTGAAAATGACTCCGAAATATCAAACTCATCCACTAATAACCAATATTTACATTCCATATCTGATTTTACTGCATGTATATGAATCGGCTCATTCCCCTCATTTGAATAGAAAAACAATCGCCATCCATAAATAAACAACACTGTTGGCATATCAATTAATTTTAAAGCATTGAAATTATAAAGTCTCAAATACATAAAAACTAATAGATACTAAAATGATTTTAGCTTGCTAAATATATTAATCAAAAAATCAAACTATTTATTCACCTGAAATTTTCCGGATTCAATTAATTTTCCTGAGAGGTCTTGAAGTTGATAGATATAGAGTCCGCGGGTGTATGAATCGTCGAGTGGGATATTCAATTTGCTATCTGACAAACGAATTTCTGTCATTTTTTTACCGAAGAAGGTAAAGATTTGAAGCGAGTAATTTCTATCGATGCTTTTATCGAATTCGAATATAATATAGGATGTAGCAGGATTGGGATATACCCTTGTGATTTTTGCATTGGTATTGGGCAAATCAATGTTTTTGATAGCAAAACTGCTAACAAAAACAACCAGCACCACCAATAATATAACAGAAATTAAATGCTTCATAATTACTAACGGGTAGCAAAATACAAAAAGTTCTTTAAAATCGTTAATGAAGAGGCTCAAAAAAGCTACAGCGTTTAATTATGCCGATTTAACAACATAATCAAACGCTGTAGAAATCAATTATAAAGCTGCTAAACAAGCTTGAATGGCAGTAAAGCTTGGCAAATCACCTGGAGTTGGACAAACTTCTGCATATTGAACAACACCTGCTTTGTCTAAAACAAATGCAGCTCTTTTGCTCACACCTTGCATACCAAATGCTGGGAATGTTTCATACAAAACACCAAAAGCACCAGCGGCTTCTTTATTAAAATCACTTAGTAAAGGGAAGTTTAAACTTTGCTCATCTTTAAATTTGCCTAATACAAACAAAGAATCTACAGACAAACCAATTACTTGCGCATTGGTATTGTTATAACTAGCAATATTGTCTCTGATATTGCACAATTCAGCAGTACATACGCCTGTGAACGCTAAAGGGAAAAATAATACAACAGTGTTTTTATCAGAAGGTCCACCAAGAACTACTGAATTTTTGTCTGTGTCGAATAATGAAATAACTGGGGCTGTTTGACCTACTTGAATGCTCATTTTATTTAGTTTTAAGAGTTGCAAATTACTGCAACATGACAAAGAAATCTTGTTTTGTTTAAATTGTTTCTAAAATCGAAATTACTTAGGATTTGCTGGTTTTGGAGGCGCTTTTTCTCTTTCAGCATAAGCACTTAAGGAATCAACCAATTCCTTAAGTTCGTTAGGATGCATTTGATAGTAATGGTAACTATTGTAATACTGCTTACGAGTAGTTTGATGGATGCTAAAAATCTGTTCGTATAACTGAATATTTTCTTTATCTCTTTTGTGCAAAGAATCTTTGAGGGATGTTTGAATATACCATTCATCGGCCTGCATCATATCCCACATGATTTTTTTCATGCTATTTATGGGAAGGACTTTTTTATCTGCAGATAGGGGTTTGCAAGCAAAAAAACTTGTAAGTAAAAATGCTATAAAAATGCCGCTTATTCTCATTGTAGTTCTTGTTTATACTTTGCAGCATTAACAATATCTATTTCCGATAAAAGCTCCACTGCTTTTGTTTTTTCTGCAGCACTTGCATTTTTAAATACGCCAATTATTTCTTGTGATTTCCCTTGCATAAAAAACTGCAAAACCATGGTGTTTTGATTCTCTTTATTAAATGCATTTAATTGCACCAAAGCCTGTAGCACATTGCTTCTTGCTTCTTTTTCGTTGTCGTATAATTTATCTAATCCAGCGCGGTAGTATGTATAAATAACATCGTGAATAATATTGTACCTACTATTAATTAAATTTTCATTTAACCAATAACGATTACGCAATCCATCAAAAACACGCCAACCAGTAATGCTTTTTCCTTCGGGTGCATTGGTTACAATATTCTGTGCTTTATTGAAATTAATTTCGCCCGATTTAGGACTAAAAGAATCGTTGTCTAATCCAATAATTGTATACGCATAAAACGCAAACGCTGCAGTTAAATTAGCAACACTTGCATCGGTACCCTGCACCCTATTTTCATTAAATTCTACCGGTTGAAATTCAATGTATTTAAAAGTAATATCTGCATCTTGGTAATTAACCAATGCTGCTTTATAGGTTGCATTAAAAACAGGTCTAGCAGCCTGAATAGTTAAACTAGCTTTAAAGATCCCTGGGTCTAATTCAGACTCAATATTTAAAATAAAACTGCAATCAATCCGCTCATTAGTGGTATAGGTTTCGTTGGTCCATTTACGGGTATTCAACAAATTGGTCAATTGCGTTTGAAGACTTACAAATATTTTACGATCTACTGTTGATGATACTCTATTAGACAATATCGTAACCCTAGCATTCAGTTCCTGTGCTAGCGATTGTTGCCAGGCTAGGATACCTACTAAAACAGCTATAATTAGTTTTTTGTACATGCTGATTGAAATCTATACTTGAAAGTAACAAAAAACGACAGTTTATGGCTGTCGTTTTTGTCTTTTAAAGCAATTTTATGTTAACGGAACAAATCGTTATCGTTGTTCCTTCTATAATATACTTTGCTTTCCATGAATTCTTGGGTAGCAAGAATTGCAGGATTAGGCATTTTTTCATACGCCCTAGATATTTCTATCTGCTCTTTGTTTTCATGAATTTCTTCAAGGCTATCGGTATGACTAGCAAACTCTTCTAACTTATTATGAAGTTCTTCTCTTAAAGAAATATTAATTTGATTAGCCCTTCTTGCGATGATGGCAATAGATTCGTATAAATTACCTGTTTTCGCTTTGATGTCAATCAGGCTCTTGGTTTCAACAACGCTGGCAGTGTTAGCGCTCATTTGCCTTCTTAATTTACTCATTTTTTCAGGTTTTTTAAAAAATTATTTGATTGTGTTTTGTATTTTGCTACTTCTTCCAAGTACTTGCTATCATTGAATCTTTCAGCAAAATCAGCACATTCAGCAACTACTTTTTCGTAGCGCTCAATTTGCTTTTGTTCTGAACTCATTCCAGCATATTTAAAATACGACTTGATAACTTGTAATTTATATACGTCTGCTTTTTTTGAATCAGGAAAATTATCAGATACGTTTCCAAATGCAATGGCCGCCGCTTTGTAAAAATCTAAGTTATAATAAAGTTCAGCACTTCTATACTCCTTAGCTTCTAATTTTTCACGACACTTTTCAATGATCGAAGCCGCTTCTTTACTTTTTGCAGAAGACGGATGCGTATTGATAAAGGTTTGCATCAATCCAATAGTTTTGTTGGTATTGGTTTGGTCTAAGTCTATTTTAGGTGATTGTTTGAAATAACAATATGCCCTCATAAAATCACACTCCTCACCTTTTGGACTAACTGGAAAGTTCTCAACAAAACTTTTGAAAAGATTTTCGGCATTTAGGTAATCTCCTTGGTTATAATAAGAATAAGCAAACTTGTAGTAAGCGTCTTCATAACCAGTTGTTCCCTTAATGTATGGAAATATATCTTCAAAGAGCTGTTGGGCGTAATTGTAGTTTTTTTGTTCGTAATACTTATCAGCCATTTTGTGCTTATACTCGTAATCCTTACTCTTAAAAATTTTTGAAAATTTATTAGAGCAGGCTGTTAAAAGTAAAACGGAAACCAAAAACAATAAAATCCTATTCATACAATTTGGCGAAATTAGTTATTATCGGGCAATATATAAAGATGCTTGCTAGTTTAGCGAAGCAAGTAGTTAAGAATTACCTAAAAAGGGTGTTACGCCTAAGCGAAACACCCTCTATTGCTATAAAACAAACAATTATTGCTTATCTCCTTCGCCTTCCTGAAGTTTTGCCTTGATTTCAGCAAGTGCACTCAAGTCGCCCAAAGTAGTTTTTTCTACTTTAGCTTGAATGTTCTTAACTGCTTTCTTGGTTGCATCAGACTCAGATTTAGCTTCTTTCTTAGCAGTTTCTTTTACTTCAGCAACTGCTTGCTCCCAAAGACGCGCGTGACTTAACACAATGCGTTTTTCGTTGCGATCGAATTCTATCACCACAAATTGGGTTGTTTCGTCAGCTTTCACTGTAGAACCATCTTCTTTGTTTAGGTGGCGGTTAGGTGTAAATCCTTCTAAACCATATTGTAATTGAACCAAAGCACCTTTATCGTCTTTACGAGTAACGGTTCCTTCATGGATAGTTCCTACTGCAAAAGTATCTTCTAGTGCATTCCAAGGATCTTCTTCCAATTGCTTATGGCCTAATTGTAATTTGCGGTTTTCTTTATCAATGCTCAAAATGATCACATCAATATGTTCACCAACTTTAGTGTAGTCAGTTGGGTGATTGAAACGCTTTAACCAGCTTAAATCGCTGATATGAATCATTCCACCAATACCTGGCTCAAGTTCAACAAATACGCCATAAGGAGTAATGTTTTTAACCAAACCTGGGTGCTTGCTGTTTTCAGGGAATTTAGTTTCAATAGTGCTCCAAGGATCTTGGCTCATTTGCTTGATGCTCAAGCTCATTTTGCGTGCGTCCTTATCAAGCGTAACTACTTTTGCTTCATACTCATCGCCCAATTTGAAGAATTCCTTCGCATTGATTGGGGTATTTGCCCAAGTAATTTCAGATACGTGAACTAGACCTTCAACACCAGGTTGAATTTCTAAGAATGCACCGTAATCTTCAATATTTACTACTTTACCTTTTACTACAGAACCTTCAGCTAAACCTTCAGGCAACACATCCCAAGGGTGTGGAGTCAATTGTTTTAAACCTAAGCTGATACGTTTTTTGTCGTCGTCGAAATCTAATACAACCACTTGTAATTTCTGATCCATCTTCACCACTTCGCTTGGGTGAGAGATACGACCCCATGAAATATCCGTGATATATAACAAACCGTCTAAACCGCCTAAGTCCATGAAAGCACCGAAATCGGTAATGTTTTTTACAACACCTTCTAATACTTGGCCTTTTTCTAGTTTGCTCATGATCTCTGCACGTTGTGCTTCGATATCGCTTTCGATTAATGCTTTATGAGATACAACGGCATTTTTAATTGTTTCGTTGATCTTAACTACTTTAAATTCCATTGTTTTACCAACAAACTGATCGTAATCAGTAACTGGTTTCACGTCAATTTGAGAACCTGGTAAGAAAGTTTCCATTCCAAATACATCAACAATCAAACCACCTTTGGTTTTGCTTGTAACAGTACCAGTAATAACTTCTCCAGTTTTGTGTACTTCCACAATTCTTTCCCAAGCACGGTAGATACGAGCAGATTTACGGCTCAAGTGCAAATTGCCTTGGCGGTCTTCTTTCTCTACAACCATTACTTCAACTTCGTCTCCAATTTTCAAACCTTGAACATCGCGGAATTCATTTGATGAAATAAGACCGTCACTTTTAAAACCAATGTTAATTACAACATCTGTTTTAGTTAAAGCAACTACTGTTCCATTAATGATTTCGCCATCAGCGATTTGAACAAAAGTGTCATCGTACACTTTGTCGTACTTCATTCTTTCTGTTTCTGCATACGCACTTACGTTACGTTTGTCGATACTCCAGTCAAAATCATCGTGTGCTGTTTCAACAACGATTGGTGCTACATAAGCAGGAGCTGCTTCTGCAACGGGTGTTTCTTCAACAGGTGCATTTGTTGTCGCAGTAGGAACTTCAACAGCTTCTGAAGCTGCAGCGTTCTCCTGTGCATCTGCGTTTAATTGTTTCAAGAAAAATTGCATAAAATAACCCCGATGGTTTAAAATTCGGGGCTGCGAAGGTACGGAAACCGCGCTATAAATTCCCTTTTAAAATCAAAAAAATCAGCTAAAATCAATAAAAAACAAGGCTTTGGGGCTGATTTTTCGATTTAGGGCTTTGGTAGAAGGTGTTTTTGCACTTTTCCTAAGGCAGTTCGGGGTAATGCAGGTACTATAGTAAAAGTTCTAGGTAGTTTAAATGAGGCAAAACTTTGTTTGCATAATTCTTCTAATTCTTCCAAATCTAAATCTGTATCAGATACAATATAGGCAGCCGGCACTTCTCCCCTTGTTTCATGCGGAACGCCTACAACTGCTGCCTCTTTTACTCCTGGCTGCTCTAATAAAAACTCTTCCATTTCTCTTGGGTAAATATTAAAACCGCCACTAATAATTAAATCTGATTTACGGCCTTTGAGTGTAAAATATCCATCGGCCGAAACAACACCCATATCGCCAGTTTTAAAATATCCATCTACAAAAGCATCAGCAGTTGCTTGCTCTCTGTTCCAATATCCTGCAAAAACATTTGGCCCTTTTACATATACTTCCCCTTCTTCGTCAACTTTTGCAAGGCTACCATCTGGCAAAATTATTTTTGCTGAAATGCCTGGTAGCGGGAAGCCTACTGTTCCTGCCCTTCTCTCTCCGCAATAAGGATTACTAATATTCATTAAGGTTTCTGTCATGCCATATCGCTCTAAAATAACATGGCCATATTTTGCAGCAAATGCTTCCATGATATGCGCAGGCAATGGTGCAGATCCGCAAACAAAAAGTCTTATGTTGGCGCCAATTTCTTTGGCAATTGAATTGTGTTGATCTAATAATCGAATGTATACTGTTGGAACGCCAAAGAATAAAGTTGGTTTGAATGAAATAAATTCTTGTGCAGAATGTTGGTGTTCGAATCGAACCAATAATTTCATACAACAACCACTAATTAACCAAGCATGTAATCCATTTGCTAGCGCATGTACATGAAACAAAGGCAAGGCTAATAAGAAACTATCTTGTTCTGTAATTTGCCAACAAGTAACAATATTAATTCCGTTGCTAATAAAATTATTATGCGTTAAAATAGCGCCTTTCGATGCTCCAGTAGTACCACTGGTATAAACAATTGCCGCTGCAGTATCTCCTGTATTTACAACACTTGTAATTTGATCTGTTGAATAATTATTTAGTTCTTCATTTAAGGTTGATAGTTGCCAAGCCTCAAATCCTCCTGGCACAGAACCATTAGCCACTAAAGCCTTGGGAGCAGCGTCGGTTAAAATATGACTCAACTCTCTTTCTTTATATAAAATATTAATGGGAACAAAAATGATTCCTGTTTTAATTGCGGCTAAATACAAATCAATTAGCTCAATACAATTTTCTAAATAAACAGCCAATCTATCGCCAGGTAAAAATCCTTTTGCTAGCAATAGCGCAGCCATTTGATTACTCCGATTATCTATTTCACCAAAGCTGTAATGCTTATCATTATAAACTAATCCAATTTTATTTTTTCTACCTTTTAAACTAAGGTCAAATAAATTCATTAAATGCATAAACCAACAAATTTTAAAAATATCGAATAAGAAACTTAGTCATTCTTTATTCTCAATGATACCAAACAAATAACAAAAGCAAATATTCCTAATGAAATAAATGCATAAGAAAAATTACCCATTGCGTCTGCAATAAATCCTACTAATGGTGTGCCTGTTAAAATAAAAACAATTCCTAACATATTCACTAAGCCCATTGCCGCACCTGCTCTGCCAGGGAATAATGCAGCAGCTCTATTAAACAACCCAGAATATGGTAAGCCCGTTCCAATACCTAAAAATAAAATGGCTAAAAAATCAACTGCCATTATACTAGGAAAAAATGCCAATAAAAAACAGCCGGCAGTATTTAATAACAAACTAATGATCAATAATTTTCTTACGCCAAAAAAGCCCACTAATTTTCCTCCCCAAGGCCTGCTTATCAAACCCAATAACAATACCAGTGATGCAATAAAACTAATGAGCCATTTGTTGCTAAAAGAAAAGTTTTCTTTTAGTAGTGTAGTAATCCAAGTGCCAATTACAATCACCAATCCAAATGATGCCATTTGCACAAGCCCCATCAACCATAATTGCGAATTTGATAATAGTTTAAGCAAGGAACTATGTGGATGTTCTTTTGCAGTAGGTTCAGGCGCAAAAAATATCCAACTAAATAAAACCAAAATTGCCACTGCTGCTGTAGATAAAAACGCAGCAGACCAAGACTGAAAATAAATAGCTATTTGCGGAATCACAAAAATCACAAAGCCAGACCCCAACAAAACACTTGCACCATAATAACCTTGGTATAATAATAATTTATTGGTAGGAACTGATTGAAAAATATATCGAGCACCCGCAACAAAACTAGTGCCTGTTCCAAATCCTACTAAAAATTTCCAAATCAATAAATGGAAATAGCTGTCAGAAAAAGCAATGCCAATATTCCCCAAACAAACTACCAACAATGCAATCGTTAATACTTTTTTAGGCCCATATTTATCTGCTAAAAATCCTCCAGGAATTTGCATGGCTGCATGGGTTAAAAAGATGGCTGTTGTTAATAAACCAAACATGGCTTTTGTAAAAGGCATATCAGGTGTATTGAAACTTTTTATCAACCAGTCTTTTAATGGCGCATGATTGGTGTAGTTTGCAGAAAATGCAAAACCAACCATGCAAGCCAATAATAAAGGACGTAGGCTTGAATTTTCTTTTTGAATTAATTTACTTGTCATACACTTTGTCTAATGATTTTTTTAAAATATTACCCCAAATAACATACCCTTTTTCGTTATAGTGTAATTTATCGTCTCTGAATAAACTGGCAATTGGTTTACCATCAGCTCCTAAAAACGGAGCAGCACTTTCAATATAATATACTTGTTCATTCGCTTCGCAAAACTGCTTAATCATTTGATTGGCTTCAGAAATTTTATCCCATACTGCCCATCTTTTTTCGCTAGGAGAAATTTGGTTCCAAAAAATTGGCGTGGATGGAAACTTAACCCTGATTTTTTTAGTGATATACTTTACAAGTTCTAAATCTTGTAAAGGTGTTTTGTCTTGCTTAGTTCCTACAATATCATTTCCAACATACAAAACTATCCCCCTAAATGTATGCGGATAAACCAATCGATCAATATAGTAGGCTACTTCATTTAATTTGCTTCCTCCAAAACCACGATTAATGGTTTGATATGGAGCGATGTCTTTATTCAATCCTTCCCATAATCTTACATAAGAACTGCCCACAAAAAGCAAGGCATTTTTATTTGGCTTTTCAACAGCATCTAGTGCTTCTAATTTTTTAATGTCTTCTTCCCATTTAAATATCTCAGGTTTTTCTGGTCTGTTTATTTTTAATTGGGTAAATAGCCATGCCGATAAATCTTGTAAGGCACTGTCTTGTTTTAATTTATTATTATCTAGTGTATGACCTGTATTATAAAATAGTCGCAAACCAGTAGGAACACCTATTTGCAACATTCGTTCGTATAAAATAGTACTGCCGTATTTAAACCCATGATAATCAAAAGAAGAATCATAAGGAACCGTTTTATCGGCAGTACCACTAATGCAAAACAATGGAGGATCATTTTTATTTATCCATTGGTAGTTTACCATTGCACCCCAGCAATTAACAACACCAGCCACTTTAGACGAATAGCCTTGATTGCCACTTGTACCTTCTAATGAACCCATTTTTTTTGAGTCGATATAACTCGGCACTTCTGATTGGTCTAGGTAAGCCATATGCAAAGCTGTTTTAGCGCCAGCAGAGCTACCCATAATAAATATTTGCGCTGTATCAATACCATACTTATCAGCAAATCTTTTAAAATACCTTACTGCTGCTTTGCAATCTTGCACGGCCCTATACAATGCTTCAAAATAATCTTGATTAGACTTTGGGGCATTGATTCCTAAACGATAATCTATTGATGCAAAAGTGTACCCTCTTTTAGCTAAACTATTTGAAACTAGATTAACAAATCCTCCAGTTTTTTTTCCATCCTGAAAACCACCACCATGTATAAAAATCATTAATGGCCTTTTAGCTAATGTATCTTTTACGGTAGGTGAATAAAAATCTAGTAATAATTTTTCAGGAACATTTTTATAATTAACCGCCTCCCCATATTCAATATTTAAAATAGAATCTGCACTTGCAAAAACCTCCGATTGAAATCGTTTTGCAGTTTGCGCAAAAGAATTTTGAATTAGCAAGAATATTATTCCAAAAACTATAATGTATTTACGCATTTGCTATACTTAATTTATTTGCCTGTTATTAACTTGATTACGGAATAATAATAAATTTCTTTTTAACTCGAATGTCTTCAGAAGAACTACCAACCATCACTTCAAAACTACCAGGTTCTACTACCCAATTCATTTTTTTATCGAGTAATTTTAAATCATCTGGTTTAAGCGTAAATTGAACAGTTTTTTTCTCGCCGGGTTCTAAATGAATACGCTCAAATCCGCGCAATTGAGATTCGTAAACAGTTACACTACTCACTTCATCTTTTAAATATAGTTGTATTACTTCGTCGCCAGCGTACTTGCCAGTATTGCTAATATCTACACTGATTGAAATATTTGCATTTGCTTTTAATTTTTCTGGAGTAACGATTAAATTAGCATAATCAAAACTTGTATAACTCAGTCCAAATCCAAATGGATACAAACTACCATATAAATTTGTTTTTCCAAAACCATTAGGACCATCTCCAGGTTGACCTGCATGAGAACCTGGTTTGAATGGAAAATTATATTCAATTTGACCTACAGATTTTGGAATTGTTACCGCTAATTTTCCGCCGGGGTTATAATCTCCAAAAATACTTTCTGCAATAGCCGTTCCTCCGTCAATTCCAGGAAACCATGCTTCTATAATTGATGGGATATATTTATTAGCCCAGTTAATGGTTAGAGGTCGTCCATTAATTAATACCAACACAATTGGTTTGCCTGTTAAATACAATGCTTTTAAAAGATCGAGTTGTTTTCCTGGTAAGTCTAAAGATGTTCTACTCCTACTTTCTCCACTCAAACTTTCGTCTTCTCCCATAACAGCAATAATCACGTCGCTATTTTTTGCCTTTTCAACAGCTTCATTAATATTATTGGTTTCTTTTTGGGTAAGTGGCTCTGGTAAGATTTCTGTTTCAGGCCAGTTAGCATCAATTGTTTCACAACCTTTTGCGTAACTCACTTGAGCAGTATTGCCTAAATAATTTTTAATGCCTTTTAATACTGAAATGATTTTTACATTATTCGGACCATACCTGCTCATTGAATGTGTGGTATCAGTGGCTAATGGTCCGGTTACAAAAACATTGTTGATTTTCTTTTTATCTAAAGGCAAAAAACTGTTTTGATTTTTTAGTAATATTAGTACTTCGTGCGATGCTTTTTTTGCAAACGCTTTTGCATCTTGATTACTAACAATTGTATCAGCAGCTTCTTTAACCACAAATGGTTTATCAAATAATCCTAGTTTGAATTTTACACGTAACACATCCGATACGCGCGCATCAATGGTATTAATAGATAACTTTTTTTCTTTGAGTAATTCCCTGATAGGTAAAATATATTTATCAGGCATATCAAAATTCGTACGCACATTCAATCCCGCTTCTACGGCTAAACGAACACCATCTTTGTAATCGTCTGCAACATGGTGCTTGCTTGAAATAAATTCAACGGCTTCGCTATCTGAAACAACATATCCATCAAACCCAAATTCTTTGCGAAGTAATTGGGTTAAAAAATAATAACTAGCAGATATTGGTTCTCCATCCCAATCATTATAACTACTCATTACGCCTAATGCATGCGTTTCTTGAATCACACGCCTAAAAGGATATAAATACATTTGATGTAATTCTCTTGGTGCAACATGCGGATCAGTTCTTGCATTACCATCTCTACCACCTTTAGGAACACTATACACTGCATAATGCTTAAGTGTGGCCGCAACATTATTAGCCTGTACGCCAAGCACTAATTGTTTGCCTAATTCTGTAACTAAAAAGGGGTCTTCGCCATAACACTCAACAATCCTTCCCCACCTCGGATCACGCCCTAAATCTAAAATAGGCACATATACATTGGTATAACCTAAGGCTTTTGCTTCTCTTCCAATTATTTGTCCTGCTTTTAGTAACAAGGCCTTGTCCCAAGTACTACCCATTGCAATAGGCGCTGGAAAAGGAGTTGCTCGATCGTGCGCCAATCCATGAATTCCTTCATTGGTAAAATCAACCGGAATACCCATTCTTGTTTCTTCAATAAACCATTTTTGAATTTCATTAATAGCTCCCGCGTGTTTACTATAAGGAAAGGATAAAGAAGTATTGGTTTGTTTTCGGAAAGTAGTATTATTCAAATGCTCATCAATATTGGCAATGCCATCTTTCCAAATTTTTGTTTTCCAAGCGGGGGTGGGTAAACTATCTTTTAACACACGACCATAACCATACAGTGTTGCTAATTGTGCAGTTTTTTCATCTACATTCATGAGCAATAACAAATTCGCTACCCTATTATTTATTGATTGTTTGGGATCTTCAAAAATGTCTTTTTTTCCATTTTTATTAAAATCAATCCAATCGGAATGGTAAGGATTAATTTGAGCAGAAACTAGTGAAATTTGTAAAAAGGCAAGTGCTATACACAGGTAACTTTTTTTCATTAAAGCAATCTTTATCATCAACAGCAAAATAGCATTCAGCAATATGTATCAAAAATCAATAAAGGCTTAGCCTAAACAGGTATTTATTTACAATATCGTTTTCGCAAAATGGACTCCTAAGTAATTAATACTGAATATACTGCTGTAACAGAGAGATGGTCTCTTACTATTGATGCCTGTTATGTATCATGGTTATTTTAAAAGGGGAAAACCAACTATATTCCAATGGCATTCGCGGCAATCCAGCCACTAGTCCAAGCGTTTTGAAAATTAAATCCACCAGTAATACCATCAATGTCTAAAATTTCTCCTGCAAAAAACAAGTTCGGCTGAATTTTACTTTGAAATGTGTTGGGATCAATTTCATTTAATTTTATACCGCCACATGTTACAAATTCTTCTTTAAAAGTTGTTTTACCATTCACCTGAAACACTTGTGCAGTAAGGTTTGTAATTAATTTATTTTGCTCTTTAGCAGGTAAATCAGCCCAGCGCAATTCTGCATTAATGCCGCTTGATTGAAGTAAATAATTCCAGAGTCTTGCAGGTAATTGAAACGGATTTTTATTGGCTATTTTTTGTGCAGAATATTTTGTGCGAAGGTCGTGCCAATCTGCTCTTAATGATTGTTCATTGGTAGTTGGCAACCAGTTTATCATCAAACTAAATTGGTACTGCATATCGGCTAGTTGTCTAGCGCCCCAAGCAGATAATTTTAAGATTGCCGGACCACTCATTCCCCAGTGTGTAATTAACAATGGACCTTGTTCTACTAATTTGGTTCCAGCTATTTTAACAATAGCATGTTCAACACTAACTCCCATTAATGCTGTAATAGGATTGTTTGGCATATTAAACGTAAACAAAGATGGAACAGGCGTTTCAATGGTATGCCCTAGTTTTATTAACCAATCAAACATAGCCGTTTTAGGATAACCGCCACAAGCAATACAGAGATAGTCTGCTTGAATCATTTTATTGTTGGCAGTTGTTAATTCAAATCCAGTTGCTTTGGTAATTACATTTACTACTTCTGTTTGAACTTGAATTTGAATACCGTATTTATCTGCTTCTTTTAGTAGGCAATTGATAATGGTTTGGGAGTCGTTGCTAATAGGAAACATTCTGCCATCAGCTTCTGTTTTTAATTCAACCCCTCTTTCTTCAAACCAATTAATGGTATGTGTAGTATTAAACCAATGAAAAGCTTTTTTAAGAAACTGTTGCCCTCTTGGATATTTTTTTACTAAATCAGGTATATCAAAACAAGCATGCGTTGTATTACATCTACCACCACCACTTACTTTAACTTTCGCTAATAATTTGTTGGATTTTTCAATAATGGTTACTTGCAAATTAGGGTGCATCCTAGCAGCATTTACTGCACAGAAAAATCCGGCAGCACCTCCACCAATTACAACTAATTGTTTTTGCATAGCCAATTTTTCAAACTTGATACTTCCCTAATAATAAGAAGCATTTAAGTGTGGGTTTGCTTTTTCAGCAGCTTCTATAATACTAAAATCAGACAATATCAATGCCTCATTTCTTTTTACACATACATCATGTTCAAAATGAACAGAAACCTTACCATCAGCGGTTTTCACAGTCCAGCCATCTGTGTCAGTAAACACATCACGCGTACCTAAATTAATCATTGGCTCAATGGCAAGCACTAAATTTTCTTTCATTTTTGCACCACTACCACGCTTGCCATAATTGGGCACCTGAGGGTCTTCGTGTAAACTTCTACCCAATCCATGTCCTACTAACTCACGCACAACACCATAGCCATATTTGCGCTCTGTATGCTCTTGAATAGCAAAGGATATATCTCCCACTCTGTTATTGATAATTGCTTTTTCAATGCCTTTATATAATGACTCTTTTGTAACTTTTACAAGCTGCAATAGCTCTTCGCTCACTTCTCCTAAAATAAAAGTATACGCATGGTCTCCATGCCATCCATTTAATATCACACCCAAATCAATAGAAACAATGTCTCCATTTTTTAATGGAATATCATTTGGAAATCCATGTACCACCACATCGTTAACCGATGCACAAATATTATGCGGATAACCATGGTATTTATAAAACGACAACGACGCATTATGAGACTTTACATAGTTGGCACATAAGGTATCAATATCTAAAGTTGTCATGCCAGGCTTTAACACCTTTGCAACTTCGGCAAGGGTTTTACTTACCAATAAAGCGGCTTCTTTCATTAAAGCAACTTCCGCATCTGTTTTATAAAATATCATAATTGGTCTTCTACTCATGGTTAAAAAAAATAAACCTGTCAGGTATCAGCCAGACAGGTTTATCAATATCGAATAAAGTAATTAGATCGTTGAAGTAGACACTGTTTGACGTCCTTGAATTCTTCCGCTATTCATTAATCCATCGTATTGACGCATTAATAAATGTGTTTCAATTTGTTGTAGTGTATCTAAAATTACACCCACCATAATTAATAAAGAAGTACCTCCAAAGAATGAACTGAATCCTTGCGTAACACCTAAGCGTTGTGCAAATCCTGGTAGAATACCTACCAATGCTAAAAAGATAGCACCAGGTAAAGTGATTCTATCCATGATAGATCCAATATAGTCGGCAGTTGGTTGACCAGGTTTTACACCAGGTACAAATCCATTATTGCGTTTTAAGTCTTCTGAAATTTGTTTTGGATTAAAAATCAAAGCAGTATACAAGAAAGTAAATCCAATTACCATTACAGAATAAATAATCATGTACCAAACATTGCTGTGGTCATTGAATATTCGAACAATGCCTTGTGCTGAATCAATATTGGTAAAAGATACCAATGTTGGCAAGAACATAATTGCTTGCGCAAAGATGATTGGCATTACACCAGCACTGTTCACTTTAACTGGTAAGAATTGACGGGCACCACCAAACTGACGGTTGCCTACAATTTGCTTAGCATAGTTAACTGGTATTTTACGTACCCCTTGAACCAAAATGATTAAAGCCATAATTACCGTTACCAAAATGGCAACTTCAATTAAGAATATTAATAAACCGCCACCGCCTTTTTGGCCTTTAGCGCTAAATTCTTGAATGATGTTTTGTGGAAGACGCGCCAAGATACCTACCATGATAATAATAGAAGTACCATTACCCAATCCTTTGTCTTGTATTTTTTCGCCCAACCACATTACAAACAAAGTGCCTGCTGTAAGTGTGATGATTGTAGAAAACCAGAAATAGGGTTTGTAAGCCACTAAAATAGCTTCTGCATATCCAGGACTATTTAAATAACCAACATACGCTGCTGCTTGAAAAATAGTAACGATTACAGTTAAGTAACGTGTCCATTGGTTAATTTTTTTACGACCGCTTTCTCCCTCTTTTTGAACTTTTTGTAATTGAGGAACCAAGATGGTCATCAATTGCATAAAAATCGAAGCAGATATATAAGGCATAATACCCAAAGCCAAAATTGAGGCTTGAGAAAAACCACCACCTGCAAACATGTCGAAGATGCCTAATAAGCCGTTACTTTTAGTAGCACGTTGTGCTGCTTCAATAGCGTTTGGATCCATCCCAGGTAACGCAATGTGATTGCCTAAGCGATATAATAGTACGAAAGTTAGTGTAACAACAATCTTACTACGTAGATCTTCAATCGCCCAAATATTCTTTAAAGTCTGAACTAATTTTTTCACTGATACTATTTGTTAGAAGTTAATGCCTCAAAACCAAAAAAGACGCATCACCGATGCGTCTGGAAAGTTACAGTAAAATTACTTTACTATTTCAACAGTTCCGCCAGCTGCCTCAATTGAAGCTTTGGCTTTGTCGCTTATTTTGTTCACTTTGAATGAAAGTTGTGCTTTCAATTCGCCAGTTGCTAGTATTTTTACTCTATCTGTACGGCTAATTAAACCATTGATATATAAGTTTTCAAGAGAAACCTCTGTAAAACCATACTTCTCAACTAATTGGTCTAATTGACCTAAGTTGAACACTTTGTACTCAACACGGTTAATGTTTTTAAATCCACGCTTAGGAATACGGCGTTGAATTGGCATCTGACCACCTTCGTGAGCCATTTTGCTTTTATAACCAGCACGGCTTTGACCACCTTTATTACCTTTTGTAGAAGTACCACCTTTACCAGATGCTTCTCCTCTACCAATACGTTTTTCTTTGTGAACCGAACCAGCGGCTGGTTTTAGTGTGTGTAGTTTCATCTTAAACTGATTTTGTACTTAGCGGGGAATCACCCCTCGCAGATTGAATAAATAATTAAGCGATTTCTTCCACTTTTACTAGATGGCTAACTCTGTTAACCATACCTAATATTTGTGGAGTAGCTTCAACTTCCTTAGAAGCATTTAGCTTTTTCAAACCTAAAGCAATCAGTGTAAGTTTCTGACGCTGTGGTCTGTCGATCCCGCTTTTTACTTGTGTTATTTTAATCTTTTTCATGGTCTATCTTTTTCTGTCAACTATGTTTAAATAGATTGACTGATTTGATTATTATCCGTTAAATACTTTTGATAATTTAACCGTACGAGTTTTAGCAACTTGTATTGGTTCTCTTAACAAACCTAATGCTTTGATGGTTGCTTTAACCACGTTGTGTGGATTGGCAGATCCTAAGCTTTTTGCCAAAACGTCGGTAATACCAGCACTTTCCAAAACAGCACGCATGCTGCCTCCTGCAATTACTCCCGCTCCGTGTGCAGCTGGCTTAATTAACACTTTTGCTGCTCCTTCTTTAGCCCATTGTTCGTGCGGTATAGTACCGTGCATAACTGGAACTTTAGTAAGATTTTTCTTTGCATCATCAATACCTTTAGCAATTGCTTCTTGTACTTCTTTTGCTTTACCTAATCCTTGGCCAACAACACCATTTCCGTTTCCTACTACTACTAGTGCAGAGAAGCTGAAGGTACGTCCACCTTTAGTGGTTTTAACTACGCGGTTGATAGCAACTACTTTTTCTTTGAGTTCCATGTCACCACCGGCTTTTACCTTATTTACGTTTACTTTAGACATTTATCTAACTATTAATTGTTGTTAGCAAATTAGAATTGAAGACCTGCTTCTCTGGCGCCATCGGCTACAGATTTCACACGCCCATGATATAAGTTACCACCTCTATCAAAAACTACAGCGGTTAAACCTAATGCGATAGCTTTTGTAGCTACTGCAGCTCCTACTAATTTAGATTTCTCTGTTTTAGTAACTTTTTGAGCAGCAATATCTTTGTCTCTTGAAGATGCAGAAGCAATTGTAACCGCATTATCGTCATCGATTAATTGTGCGTAAATGTCTGCATTACTTCTAAAAACAGAAAGGCGAGGTTTTACTGCAGTACCAGCAATCTTTTTACGGATGCGATACCTGATTTTTTGCCTTTGAACCAATTTAGAATTCATCTTATTTTATTTTATAACACCCGATTCTGCCGGATGCTTGTTAGTACTTTTTTTTACTAATTATTTACCAGCTGATTTACCTGCTTTTCTTCTTAGTACTTCACCACCGTATTTCACACCTTTTCCTTTGTATGGTTCAGGTTTACGTAGGCTACGTAATTTAGCGGCAACTTGACCGATCAATTGTTTGTCGATACCTTCTAAGAATATTTTTGGATTCTGTCCTTTTTCAGTAAGTGTAGTTACTTTTAATTCAGAAGGAATTTCAAAAATAATGTTGTGAGAATATCCTAAAGCAAGGTCTAACACATTACCAGTATTCACAGCCTTATAACCTACCCCAACTAATTCAAGATCTCTTTTATATCCTTCAGTAACCCCTTTTACAAGGTTACCAACTAATGCTCTGTATAAACCGTGCATAGCGCGGTGACGAATTTGATCAGTAGGACGTTTGAACTCAACTTGCGTTGCAGTAATTTCTACTGTAATATCTCTATCGATCGTTTGTGATAAAGCGCCTTTCGGACCTTTAACAGTGATGGTATTGTCGGCCGAAAGGCTAACAGTAACACCTGCTGGTATTTCTACCGGTTTTTTTCCAATTCTAGACATAGTCGTTTAAAATTAATGATTAGTGAAATCCTGATTCGTGTTCAGCTCCGACTAAAAAGCTTAATTGTCAAACCAGCTTATATAATAGAAAACCAATGGAAAACCAGTGGTTTTTTATTTGATTAATAGATATGGCAAAGTACTTCGCCACCTACGTTCTCAGCTTTAGCTTGCTTATCTGTCAATACTCCTTTTGAAGTACTTAAAATAGCTACACCTAAGCCATTGATAACACGTTTAATCTCTGCAGGTTTTGCATATTGACGCAAACCTGGACGGCTAATTCTTTCCAACGCGCGAATAGCAGGTTGTTTAGAAATAGGATCGTATTTTAATGCGATCTTAATTAAACCTTGTTTGCTATCTTCTTCAAATTTGTACTTAAGGATATATCCTTGCTCATACAAAATTTCAGTCATGCGTTTCTTTAAGTTGGAAGCAGGAATTTCAACAATTCTGTGACCAGCCATCTGAGCGTTCCGAATTCTGGTTAAGAAATCTGCTATAGGATCAGTTACCATATTTGTTAAATTAAATCAGTTCTAAAATTTGTTTACAATTACCCCTGAAGGGATAAAAGTTTACCAGCTTGCTTTTTTAACACCTGGAATCATTCCGTTTAAAGCCATATCGCGGAACATAATCCTTGATAATCCGAAGTAACGGATATACCCTCTTGGACGGCCTGTTAATTGACAACGATTTTTCAAACGTACTGGTGATGCATTTTTTGGAAGTAAATCCAAACCTGCGTAGTCTCCAGCTGCTTTCAAAGCGGTTCTTTTAGTAGCATATTGAGCTACCATTTTCTCACGCTTTCTTTGTCTGGCCTTTACTGATTCTTTTGCCATGTTATGCTGTTATTAGTTATTATCTTTTTTGATGTTTTTGAAAGGCATTCCTAGCTCTTTCAATAATTCGTATGCTTCTTCATTAGTGTTCGCAGAAGTAACAAAAGTGATATCTAAACCAGTAATTTTATTTACTTTATCGATATCGATTTCTGGGAAAATGATTTGCTCAGTAACACCTAAAGTGTAGTTACCGCGGCCATCAAATGCCTTGTCAGAAATACCTTTGAAATCACGTACACGTGGTAAAGCAACAGATACCAAACGGTCTAAAAATTCAAACATCTTTTCACCTCTTAACGTTACACGAGCACCAATTGGCATTCCTTTACGTAATTTGAAGTTTGAGATATCTTTTTTAGAGATAGTTGGAACTGCTTTCTGACCAGTAATAGTGTTTAGTTCTTCAACTGCAACATCTACTAATTTCTTATCAGTAACAGCACCGTTTACTCCACGGTTGATACAAATTTTTTCTAGTTTAGGCGCTTGCATAATACTTTTGTATGCAAACTTTTTCATTAGCGCAGGTATAACCTCTTTGGTATACTTATCAGCTAATCTTGGAGTGTATTTTACAGTACTCATTATTTGATTACCTCCCCTGATTTTTTAGATATACGAACTAATTTTCCAGTTTCCCTTGAACGGGTAACTTTGGTTGGCTCGCCAGTTTTAGCATCCCACAACTGCACATTGCTGATGTTGATGGCTGCTTCAATTTTAACGATACCACCTTTGGTATTTGAAGCCGACGGCTTAGTGTGCTTAGTTGCGATATTAACACCTTCCACTACTACGCGGCCTTTATCAATGATCACTTCCAACACTTTGCGTGGCTTTTTCAAGTCCTTATCATCGCCGGCTATCACAACAACTGTGTCGCCTTTTTTGATGTTGAATTTGGGTTTAAATCTGTTACTCATTTTTATATGCTTAAAGCTGGATGCTAAACGCTAAACGCTTAACTAAATATTTGTTTACAGAACTTCTGGTGCCAAAGAAATAATTTTCATAAATCCTTTGTCACGTAATTCTCTAGCGACTGGTCCAAAGATACGTGTCCCACGAGGCTCGTCTGAGTTATTCAATAATACTACTGCATTATCATCGAAACGAATATAAGAACCATCTTTACGACGTAACTTATTTTTAGTACGAACAATAACTGCTTTTGACACAGTACCTTTTTTAACGGCACTGGCTGGGATAGCTGATTTAATACTTACAACAATCTTATCGCCAATTTTGGCATAATCCTGTCCGCTGTTCCCAAGAACTCTGATACAAAGCACTTCTTTAGCGCCACTGTTATCAGCTACATTTAATCTGCTTTCTTGCTGGATCATTTTTTTAAAGTTTTGCGATGGATTTAACCCCAACGCATTTACAGAATTTTAATTTTCAGAGGCTTTAGCGATTGAATAAACAACTGCTCAAAGCATGTAAAGCTTAATTATTTCGCTTTTTCAACAACTTCAACAAGTCTCCAACGTTTGGTCTTGCTTAAAGGGCGAGTTTCCATGATTTTAACCACGTCGCCAATACCACACTCACTCTTTTCGTCATGAGCATGAAACTTTGTTGTTTTCTTTACGAACTTTCCGTAGATAGGGTGTTTTACTTTTCTTTCAACCGCAACTGTAATGGTTTTATCCATTTTATCGCTGGTTACCACACCGATCCTTGTTTTACGCAAATTTCTTTCTTCCATTACTTTTCATTTATGGTTTATATACCCATTTCTTTTTTCTTCAATTCCGTTTGTAAACGGGCGATGTCTCTTCTTAATCCACGAATATTCATTGGATTTTCCAAAGGAGAAATAGCATGAGCGAACTCAAGTTTTTTTAACCTTAATTGGTCTTCAGAGATCTTAGCTTTCAAGTCTGTGATATTCAGATCTTTTACGCTTTTGTTAAAATCGATTGTTTTTTGGTTTGCCATTGCAAATTCGTTTTATAATTAAGCTTGCAAATCTCTTCTTACGATGAATTTGGTTGCAATTGGTAATTTCTGTGCTGCTAGTCCCATTGCTTCTTTAGCAATTGCTTCAGTAACACCATCACATTCAAAAATGATGCGACCTGGTTCTACTACTGCTGCCCAGAATTCAGGGTTACCCTTTCCTTTACCCATTCTCACATCGGCAGGTTTACGAGTAACAATTTTATCAGGAAATACGCGAATCCATACATTTCCTTCTCTTTTCATAGCACGAGTCATTGCTTGACGAGCAGATTCAATCTGACGGTTTGTTAACCAGATTGGCTCTAAAGCTTTTAATGCAAATGATCCGAAAGAAATTGCAGTACCACGCTTAGCGACTTCGCGAATGCGGCCTTTTTGCTGTTTCCTATGTTTACTTCTTTTAGGTTGTAACATTTTCTTTTGTTTTTTGGACTACCTCCTCAATTTTTACAAAGAGTGGCGATTCAATTTTATTTAACTAATGGTACCGTTACCGGCAACCTAAACATCTCTAATTATCTTCTGTTGTCTCTTCCGCCACCAGCGTTTCCACCACCGCGATTGTTATCACGACGTTCTCCACCACCACCGCGTCTGTCATCTCTTCTGTCTCCACCCGGACGTCTTTCCTCGCCTGGTCTTGCACTCATATCGTTTTTACCACCAACAAAATTCGGGTTCAATTCGCGTTTTCCTAATACTTCACCTTTACAGATCCATACTTTGATACCGATTTTACCATAAACTGTTTGGGCAAACACGTTAGCGTAGTCAATATCCATACGGAATGTATGCAAAGGAACACGACCTTGTTTGAATTCTTCAGAACGGGCAATCTCAGCACCCGCTAAACGGCCGCTTAATTTTACCTTGATACCTTCGGCGCCCATACGCAAAGTTGAGGCTACAGCCATTTTAGTGGCACGTTTGAAGTTGATACGGTTTTCGATTTGACGAGCAATCGTGTCTCCTACAATAGCAGCATCCAATTCAGGACGACGAATTTCTAGGATATTGATTTGAACATCTTCTTTACCTGTCAATTTCTTCAACTCTTCTTTGATACGATCAACCTCTCCACCACCTTTACCGATGATGATACCTGGCTTAGAAGTGTGTATCGTTACAATCAGCTTACCTAAAGTACGCTCGATTACAATTTTTGCGATACCACCTTTGTTGATACGGGCATTCAAGTAAGTACGGATCTTATGATCCTCAATCAACTTTAATGCGTAGTCTTTCTTACTACCATACCAGTTGCTTTCCCATCCGCGGATGATACCTAACCTGTTACCAATTGGATTTGCTTTCTGACCCATATAATGGTTTTACAATTAGTTTTTAGAATCTACTATTAATGTTACATGGTTGCTGCGCTTACGAACTCTGTAGCCACGACCTTGAGGTGCCGGGCGCATCCGTTTTAAAACACGACCACCATCTACGAAAATTGTTTTTACTACTAGGCTACTGTCAGCTGCACTGGCGCCGCTATTCTTTTGTTCCCAGTTGTTAATGGCACTCTTAAGCAATTTTGCTAGAGGAGTAGCATTGTGTTGTGGGTGATGTTCCAGAATGGCCAAAGCTTTTTCCACTTCCATTCCACGGATCACATCGGCCAGCAAACGCATTTTGCGCGGACCTGTAGGATAATTGTTCAGTTTAGCTACTGCTTCCATTTTCTTTTAGTTTCTTATTAGTGACTTGGTTTTTTTGAAACCCAAGATCAAAAATGTTTTTTATTTCTTAGTTCCTGCGTGACCTCTGAAGTTACGTGTTGGAGCGAATTCACCTAATTTATGGCTTACCATAAACTCTGTTACATAAACAGGGATGAACTTGTTTCCGTTGTGTACTGCAAAAGTGTGTCCCACAAAATCTGGAGTGATTGTGCTACGACGGCTCCAGGTTTTAATAACACCCTTCTTTGTTTTGCCATCATTAATTGCAACAACTTTCTCTTCTAAATTTGCGTCTACGTAAGGACCTTTTTTAATCGAACGACCCATAATAGTTATAAGTTTACTGGTCTGTTAGTTATTTATGTTTCTAGCTTTGTAAAATTACTTAGCTAATTTTTTTCCATCTCTGCGTTGGATAATCAGCTTGTCGCTTCCTTTTCCTCTAGTTCTGGTTTTTTCACCTTTGGCGTATTTACCAGTTCTGCTACGAGGATGACCACCTGAAGCTTTACCTTCACCACCACCCATCGGGTGATCTACTGGGTTCATCGCAACACCGCGAACTCTAGGACGAATACCTTTCCAACGATTCTTACCTGCTTTACCAGCCATTTCAAGATTGTGGTCGCTATTAGAAACCACACCTACAGTAGCGCAACAGTTAATCAATACTTTTCTTAATTCGCCAGAAGGCATTTTTAATACTGCGTATTTTTCTTCTTTATTAGCTAATTGTGCAGATGAACCAGCACTTCTAGCCATTTTGCCACCTTGTCCAGGTTGTAATTCAATGTTGTGGATATTGGTACCTAAAGGCATGCTCTTCATAGGAAGTGCGTTACCAATTTCAGGTGCTACAGCATCGCCAGAAATAACGGTTGCTCCAACTTGTAAACCTTGAGGAGCAAGAATATATCTTTTCTCTCCGTCGGTATACTGAACCAATGCAATAAATGCAGTACGGTTAGGATCATATTCGATAGTCAATACAGAAGCAGACATATCTTTTTTGTTCCTTTTGAAATCAATGATTCGATAATGGTGCTTGTTTCCGCCTCCCATGTATCTTGATACTCGACGACCTTGGAAGTTACGTCCGGCAGTATTTTTTTGTGATTCTAACAAACTTTTTTCAGGTTCGTTAGTAGTGATTTCAGCGTACGCGTTACCGACTCTCCAACGAGTTCCTGCGGTAATCGGTTTGTACTTTTTAAGTGCCATTTGCTTTTCTTTTTTTCTACGGAATTTTCAGCTCCGTAAGCTATAAATTAAATATTTGCGTAAAGATCAATCGTCTCACCTTCAGCAACTGTTACCAGTGCTTTTTTGTAAGCAGATTTCATTCCTTGAATAAAACCAGCTTTTGTGTAACGTGTTTTATTTTTACCAGGAACAACCACAGTGTTTACATCTAATACGGTAACTCCGTAAAAATCTTCTACTGCTTTTTTGATCTCAAGTTTATTTGCCTTACGGCTAACTCTAAAAGCATACTTGCGCAATTTTTCTTGCTGAGCATTTGCTTTTTCAGTTAAAATCGGTTTTACTAATATTTCTGAAGGTTTCATTTATATTGTGTTGAAACGTTAATCTTAAAAATTCATTCAATTTAATCAGTTAACTAAGCAACTACTGCGTCGTTATCTGCAAATATTTTTGCTGTGTTTTCAGTTAACACCAATACATCTGCGTTCATTATTTCGTAGGTATTGATATCAGCTAAAAGTGTGCTAGCGATATTTGGAATATTACGCGTGCTCAAATACAAATTGTCGTTGTATTCTGGCAACACGATCAATGTTTTTTTATCAAACAAATTCAAACTTTTCATTGCTGCAACCAATTCTTTGGTTTTAGGCACTTCCATAGTAACATCTTCAATAACAAAAATGGCGTTATCTTTTGCTTTATGGCTTAAAGCTGAAATTTTTGCTAGGTCTTTCACTTTACGATTTAATTTAAAATCATAAGAGTGTGGTTTTGGTCCGAAGATAGTACCACCACCTTTATACAAAGGGTTACGGATATTACCTTTACGCGCACCACCAGTTCCTTTTTGCTTGTGTAACTTGCGGCTTGCACCTTGAACCTCGGCACGAGTTTTTACTTTGTGTGTACCTTGACGACCAGCAGCTAAATACTGCTTTACTGCCAAATAGATCACGTGATCATTAGGCTCGATACCAAATACCTCTGCAGGTAATTCTACCGTTCTACCGGTTTTCTCTCCTTTTATAGTTAATACGTCTACTTGCATTTTCTTCAGATTATTGTGTGATTACTTCTGGATTAAAACGATTGATCCGTTATGTCCAGGAACTGAACCGCTTACTAGTATATAATTCTTTTCAGAGAATATTTTTACCACTTTCAAGCCCTTCAACATCACTCTGTCATTACCCATTCTTCCAGCCATTCTCATTCCTTTAAATACTCTTGCAGGATAAGATGATCCGCCGATAGAACCTGGAGCTCTTTGACGATCATGTTGTCCGTGAGATGCTTCACCCACACCAGAGAAACCATGGCGTTTTACAACACCCTGGAAACCTTTACCCTTAGTGGTACCAATCACTTCAACTTTATCGCCTTCAGCGAAAATGTCTAGCGTTACGGTTTCACCCAAAGCTTTTTCTATTGAATAGTTGCGGAATTCTTTAACGAATTTTTTTGCGGAGGTCTGAGCTTTTGCGTAGTGATTAATCTCAGCTTTTGTAGCGTGCTTGTCTTTCTTGTCGCCATAGGCTAACTGAACTGCACTGTAACCGTCGGTCTCAATGGTCTTAACCTGAGTAACGGTATTCGGACCAGCTTCGATAATGGTACAAGCTGTTTGCTTGCCATCTTCAGAGAAGATGCTGGTCATACCAATTTTTTTTCCAATAATTCCTTTCATCGTTTTGCGGTTTGTGCCCCGCGGAGGTATGTAGGACATTTCGCCGATGAAGCGAAATTCAATCCTTGTTGACTAGCGACCTTTTCCTTTGTTTTCAAAAAATTAATTTTGAAGAGGAAGTACCGGTAGTAAACAAACCTCGAAGGGCCTGTTTATATGTTAGTCCATTTGAGCTATTGGCCTAGACCTTTAACTTTTATGGCTTTCTTTAATCAGAGCTACTTTGGCCGCTAAGCGGTTTGGTAGGTGAATATAATTTGTATAAGAACTCTTTGTTGTTTCTGAAGTGGTTGCCAACTTGGCTAACTTACTGCAGATTATGCTTTGATCTCAACTTCCACACCTGACGGTAGATCCAATTTGCTTAAAGCATCTACGGTTCTAGAAGAAGAAGTGTAGATATCCAATAAGCGCTTATGAGTAGCTAACTGGAACTGTTCACGACTTTTCTTATTTACGTGTGGAGAACGAAGTACAGTAAAGATCTTCTTATGCGTTGGCAAAGGAATTGGACCTGTAACTACTGCACCAGTACTACGAACGGTTTTTACGATTTTCTCAGCAGACTTATCTACTAAATTGTGATCGTACGATTGTAATTTGATTCTGATTCTTTGAGACATAGACAAAACCCAATTTTCTGATTATGAAGATTCAGTTGTCTTTTTAACGGACTTCATGAATCTGTCGATTTGGGTTTGCAAAGGTAAGGGGCTGCAATTGATTGGGCAACTATTTTTATAAGTTTTTTGTGAATTTCTTTAAAATAAAATGAAAAATATACCCAAATGGGCATTTTGGTGCAAAAACTCCTACTCAAAAGCCACAAAAAAAGCCCTGCTCAATAAAGAACAGGGCTGTATATCATTGTTTTTTGTAATACAACTAGTCTTCAGACTTTACTTTTCCTTTAGCCTTTGCTATTACTTCTTCAGCAATATTATTAGGTGCAGGAGAATAATGACTGAATTCCATGGTAGAAGATGCACGACCAGAAGACATTGAACGCAATTGGGTTACATAACCGAACATTTCGCTCAAAGGCACTTTCGCTTTAATTACCTGTGCATTACCACGGGTATCCATACCTTCTAACATTCCACGACGACGGTTCAAGTCACCGGTAACATCACCCATGTATTGATCAGGGGTAACTACTTCAACACGCATGATTGGTTCAAGCAAAGTTGGTTTTGCTTTGCGTCCTGCTTCGCGGAAACCGCCTTTAGCACACAATTCAAAAGACATTGCATCAGAATCCACTTGGTGGAAGCTACCGTCGAACACACGTACTTTCATAGAAACTACAGGGTATCCGGCAAGAACGCCAGTTGTCATTGAAGTTTCAAATCCTTTTTGAATAGCAGGAACAAATTCTTTTGGAATTGATCCACCAAACAAATCGTTTTTGAATTGGAATGCTTTTCCTGGATTTTCAGTTAACCACTCAGCATCAGCTGGTCCGATTGCAAATTGAATATCGGCAAACTTACCACGACCACCAGACTGTTTCTTCAACACTTCACGGTGCTCAATAGTATTTCCGAATGCTTCTTTATAAGCAACCTGCGGATTACCTTGGTTGATTTCTACTTTGAATTCGCGACGCATACGGTCAACAATAATTTCAAGGTGTAATTCTCCCATTCCAGACAAAATAGTTTGGCCAGTATCTTCATCAGTTTTTACACGTAATGTAGGATCTTCTTCCACTAATTTTGCAATAGCCATACCCATTTTATCAACGTCTGCTTGCGTTTTAGGCTCAACAGCTACAGAGATAACGGGTTCAGGAATAAACATATTCTCTAGAGTGATAGGATGATCTTCATCACACAAAGTATCACCAGTTTTAATTTCTTTAAACCCTACTGCTGCTGCAATATCACCTGCTTCGATAAAATCGATTGGGTTTTGTTTGTTTGCAAACATTTTCATGATACGGCTGATACGTTCTTTTTTACCACTTCTTACGTTTAGTACATAAGAACCAGCATCTAAATGACCAGAGTAGCAACGGAAGAACGCCAAGCGACCAACGAAAGGATCAGTCATGATTTTAAAAGCCAAAGCTGCAAAAGGTTCTTTTGCATTTGGTTTACGCGTAACGGTTTCGCCAGTTTCAGGATTAATACCTACAGTATCTTCCACATCTACAGGGCTAGGCAAATAACGACAAACTGCGTCTAATGCTGTTTGAACTCCTTTGTTTTTGAAAGAAGAACCACACATCATTGGAACAATACTTAAATCGATACAAGCTTTACGAATGGCTTCATGTACCTCGTCTTCTGTAATTGAAGCAGGATCATCGAAGAATTTCTCCATCAAATTGTCGTCGTATTCAGCAACAGATTCAATTAGTTTAGCTCTCCACTCATTTGCTTCTTCCACTAGGTCGGCAGGAACAGGAATTTCTTTGAAAGTCATCCCTTCTGTTTCCATATCCCAAATCACACCTTTCATGGTAATTAAATCCACCACGCCAATGAAATCATCTTCTGCGCCAATTGGCAACTGAAGTGGTACTGCATTAGCACCTAACATTTCTTTCACTTGATGAACCACCATTAAAAAGTCTGCACCTGAACGATCCATTTTGTTAACGAATCCAATACGAGGAACTTTATAACGGTTAGCTTGACGCCATACAGTTTCTGACTGAGGTTCAACACCATCAACCGCAGAAAAAAGTGCGATCAAACCATCCAATACACGCATAGAACGTTCTACCTCTACAGTAAAATCCACGTGGCCCGGGGTATCAATGATATTGAAATAGTAAGATTTGGTATTGGCATCAGCCGTACCCTTATCGGTAGGAAACTTCCACTCACAGCTAACTGCAGCTGAGGTAATAGTAATACCCCTCTCCTTTTCTTGTTCCATCCAGTCGGTTGTGGCTGCACCATCATGCACCTCACCAATCTTATGAATCATACCGGTGTAGCGTAGGATACGCTCGGTAGTAGTGGTTTTACCCGCATCAATGTGCGCTGCAATACCAAAGTTGCGTTGTAATTTCAAGTCCGCCATATAGAGTTCTTGTTTAAAGTTTTATTTTGAAGTAAGCTTCAAATTTTTCGAGCGGCAAAGGTAGTAATTATAGCGATTGAACAAGGGGTTCACAAAGATTTAATTCTAATAAAGAAAAAAACTTTCTAAATCGTCCTACTTAGCCCATAAATCTTAGCTGATTTTAATGAGTTATGTGCAAAAAAAAACCCCAAATGAATGAGGTTTTTTAAAATATTGCAATCAATCGAATTATACTTTAAAGTGAGAGAACGCTTTGTTCGCCTCAGCCATACGGTGTGTATCTTCTTTCTTTTTGAAAGCAGCACCTTCGCCTTTTGCAGCAGCCATGATTTCATTAGCCAATTTGTCGGCCATTGTACGACCATTTCTTTCGCGACTGTAACGGATTAACCATTTCATGCTTAAAGAAATTTTACGATCTGCACGAACTTCAGCAGGAATTTGAAAAGTTGCACCACCAATACGACGGCTACGTACTTCTACAGCAGGCGTTACGTTGGCAATTGCTTTTTTCCAAACTTCGTAACCATCTTCACTAGTTACTTTAGAAACTTTATCCACTGCATCATAAAAAATATTGATAGCAGTACTTTTTTTACCTTGCCACATTAAATTATTAATGAAACGGGTAACCAATTTATCGTTAAAACGTCCGTCTGGAGCTAGAGGTAATTTTTTTGCTTGTGCTTTACGCATGAGGTGTATGAATTAGCTGGTTGTTGTTATATATAATTATTTCTTAGCCTTTTCTTTCTTAGTACCATACTTAGAACGGCTCTTTTTGCGGTCTTTAACACCGGCAGTATCCAGGCTACCACGAACAATATGGTAACGTACACCCGGCAAATCCTTAACACGACCACCGCGAATTAACACGATACTGTGCTCTTGAAGGTTGTGACCTTCACCAGGAATATAGGCGATAACCTCTATTTTGTTGGTTAAACGCACCTTAGCCACCTTACGTAAGGCAGAGTTTGGTTTTTTAGGGGTTGTCGTGTAAACCCTGGTACAAACACCACGGCGCTGAGGACATGCGTCCAAAGCTCTTGATTTACTTTTAGCCCTGATTATCTCGCGGCCTTTTCTAACTAATTGCTGTATTGTAGGCATTCTATACGTTTAAAATTTCGGACGGCAAAGGTAATGGCTGAATGTGAAAAACCAAAATGTTTTCAAAAGTTTTCCACGACTATTTTTCAAAACGCCCTAAAAAGTGAAATTAAGGCCCAAAAATACGGCCAAAAAATCGGTTCTCCGCTCTTAAATTATATTTTGACTGTTTTTGGGCTGGTAAAAAATATTTTTAGCTCTCGCTAAAAAATCAAGTATTTCTGCCAAATCACCCAAAATTGGCATTAATAAACCCAAACTAGTTTAATGGCTTGCAGGTAAAATCAAAGCGCATTTATTTTGATTTTCTAAATAATAGGCTATGTTTTTTCGATTATTTCTCTGTTTTTGCACATGCAGCTGTTGGATTAACGCTACAGCTCAAACAACCACACTCAAAGCAGGTGATATTGCTATAATAGGTTTTCAAACAGACAATAGTGATCAATTTGCATTTGTAACATTAGTAGATATAGCAGCAAATACTAAAATTCAGTTTTCAGAAAAAGGATGGAATGGTGCATTGGCCATTCCAGTATTTGCAACAAGTTCAGAGAGTGTTCATACTTGGACCGCACCAAATTCAGGCATATTAAAAGGAACGACTGTAACGGTTGAATTTAGTAGCACTGGCACGAATCCAGTTGCTAGTTTGGGTACCATTTCTTCTACTTCAGTATCTGGATTTTCAACAGCTGGCGACCAATTGATTGCATTTCAAGGAACCGAATCTGCACCTATATTTATTTATGCGCTTTCTAGTAACACTTGGCTTACCAAAGGTTCGCCAACAACAACACAGTCTTGGCTTCCTCTAGGTTTGACCAATGGAATATCTGCAAAAGACTTTAGTGTAGAAACAGATGACCAGTATTTTAATATTACCAATTTAAATGCAATAAAAAATGATATTTTAACCGCCATTGGCAACACCATTAATTGGACAAGAAGTAATACCCGTTTTACTAATTTACCGAACTGGAATTTTTCTGTATCGTTACCCTATTACAGCAAATCAACAGGAACTATAACAGATTTAAATACCTGGGGAAATGAAAAAGACGGAACTGGAAATTCACCAAATTCTTTTGAAGAACCAGGCTATACTTATGTTTTATCGAATCGTAACGGACTTCAAAATTTAACAGCCAATTTTATTTTATCAAAACTATCTATTGATTCTGGAATTGTTTTAGGCATTAATGGAAACACATTATCTGTAGCAAATTTTGCAACTGGGGGGTTAGGGAAACTAGCAGGTTCAAATACCTCATTACTAAACATTACAGGAGATGCTGGCACTGTTAAATTCGATTCATCGACTGCTATTTTAAAGAACCTTAGCCTATTTAAAAAAGCAGTTTTAACGCTTGCTAATGCATTACAAATAAAAGCAGGAATAGACCCTGGTAATGTTTTACTTGGAGATAGTAGCTTATTAATTAGTAATGGAAATTTAGTTTTATCGGCCGACAATAATGGCACTGCAAGGCTAGACAAGTTAGGCAATGGCGCAGCTATTATTGGTAAAGTTGTAGTGCAACAATATATCCCTGGTGGCAAAAGAAGTTTTCGTTTTTTAGCACACCCTTTTACTAAGTCTATTGGATTAATTGATTTGACTAATAGTATTGATATTACTGGCCAAAGTGGATTAGTGAATGGATTCACAAACACTGCTACAAATAATCCATCGAGCTTTTGGTACAACCCTTTATTGGGTGATGGAACTAGCAATGACCAAGGTTGGATTCCATTTACAAACACGAATGGAATTGGTAATAATGCATGGAATCCAATGCAAGGTATTAGAGTATTAATAAGAGGAAAAATTGGGGAAGGATTAACCGCGGTTAGCTACACCCCATCTCCTATTACTATCAACTTATCTGGCGAATTAAATACAGGCAACCAGAAAGTATATTTATCTAAAAGCATTACTAATGTGGGATTTAATTTAATAGGAAATCCTTATGCTTCCAACATTGATATGCACCAACTAATTATTGGTAACAATGTAGCTACTAATTATTTTATTTGGAACCCACAACAAGGTACAAAAGGTGGATACAGCAGTTATCCTTTTTCTAATAGTGTTTGCCTTCCTGCTTTTGCTGCGTTTTTTGTTCAAACAACAGATACTAGTTCAGAGAATTTTATTCAATTTACTGAAAACGCAAAAGCAAATACCAATGCTACTACAACTGTATTTGGTGGAACGCAAACAAACTCAAATCAATTAGAACTAAGTATTGAATCTGATGGTATTTTTTGGGACAAACACTTGTTAGTTTTAGACCCTTCTTCAAATAATGGCGTAGATAAATATGATGCTATAAAAATCAATAATCCTGAACTTGATTTTTATAGTATTAGTAATAACGGCGAAAAATTATCTATCGATACTAGACCTAATTATAAAGATTCAATCATTCCACTAGGCATAGAAACAGCTCTTGAAGGAAACTTTCATTTAAGAGCGATACAAACACCCAAAATAGCAGGTACTGAATTGTCTTTTCACGATAAGTACACTAATAAAATAGTGCCAATTGGCGTAGGATTTAATTATGATTTTATTATTTCAAAAGAAACGCAAACCAAGGGTATAAATAGATTTGAAATAATATTAAAGCCTTTATCAAATAATTTAATTGCAGAAAACAATCGAAGCAACGAGGTGCAATTATATCCCAATCCCTTTTATGATTGGCTTACTATAAAATGGTTTGCCAAAAGCCTCGCTCCTAGTTTTATTCAAATACACAAATCAAATGGTCAATTGGTTTTTACAGGCCGTACAATTAATACGAACGATTTACAGGTTAGTTTTTCTTTAAAAAAGCTGCCTGCTGGTATTTATTATGTTAGCCTTTTTAATACCATTGGAAAATCAGTTCATAAGATCATTAAACTTTAAATCAAATATATAATGATTCGATTTTTAAAAATGCTAATGATAGTTCATTTGATATCTGAAATGAAAATCTTACAAGTTGCGGTACCTGGGTTTTCACCAGATACACAAGATGTTCCGCTAGACGGCGGCATTTCTTTACTAATAGCGGCAGGAATTGGATATGGAATTAAAAAAATAAAAAATCAGGATACAGAATTAAAAAAATAAATGCCAATAAACAAAAAGCTAAGATGTAATAAAATTATACTTTAATCATCCAACCATGTGTATCAGCTACTTTACTGTATCTGATATCATCCAATTGTTTTTTAAGTGAAGGTGCAATTTTCCAAGTATCAATATTGAACTGAAGAATATGCTCTTTGTATTTCATTTCTTTTATTGGAGCAATGGTTGCTGCAGTACCTACGCCAAAAACTTCCTGTACTTGACCTGCTTGGTATGCTGCAATTAATTCATCGACATTAATAGGACGGTCTTCAACTGGTATACCCATTTCTTGTAATAATGTTAGTACACTATCTCTGGTAACACCACATAAAATAGTTCCTTCTTCTAATGATGGTGTAATAGCAATTCCATTAATGATAAAAACTACATTCATCATTCCTACTTCTTGCAACCATTTGTGTTCGAAAGCATCGGTCCACAAAACTTGGTCGTAGCCTTGTTTATTGGCTTGACGTGCTGCCATTAAACTACCACCATAATTTCCTGCATTTTTTGAAAAACCAACCCCACCTGGTGCTGCGCGGGTATAGGTTTCTTCAACAAGAATTTTCATCGGTGTCGCAAAATACGGACCAGTTGGGCTCAACAAAATCATGAATTTATAAGTCTCCGATGGACGAACACCTAACATTACATCTGTTGCAAACATGAAAGGTCTAATATATAAGGAATGTTCTTTTTGCGAAGGAATCCAATTTTTGTCAACCTGAATAAGGGTACGCATGCCTTCCATGAACAAGTCTTGCGGTATAGTGGGCATACACATTCTCTCTGCTGATAAATTAAACCGTTTGAAGTTTTCTTTAGGTCTAAATATAAAAGCATCTCCTTGATCATTTCGATAGGCTTTTATGCCTTCAAAAATAGATTGACCATAATGTATTGCAGATAATGCTGGGTCTAGATGTAATAATTGGTAGGGTTTGATAGTAATATTCGTCCACTCGCCATTTATATAATCTGCTTCAAGCATATGATCTGTGAAATATTTACCAAAAGGAATGTTTTCAAGACTCATTTCAGATAACTTACTAACGGGTATTTTTGTAATCTTTATATCCAGTCCTGCTGCCATAGTTTTATATTTGTTGCAAAGAAACGAAAAAAACAAAAACTAACAAGCGTTAATATTTGATTTCTACTATGTCAACCCAAAAAATTATACTTCCAGACTTTGTAATTGCTAATTTATATGGCAATAATTTGGTTATTGGAACCGATGTTGTTAGTACAGAAAAAGTTACAGAAAAACCTGTTACTCCTAAAGCGCCAAAAGCAGCACAACAAAAGGTTACGGCTGATTTAAACAAACAATGGTACCTAGGTAATAATGGCAAGCAAATCACTATTATTGTTAAAGAATTAGACGCAGCCTATATAAACGATCAGCATTTACAATTTTTATCGAATATTTTAACAGCTTGTAAACTTAATCTTGGAGATATTGCCCTTGTTAATCAAGCGAACACCCCAATATTGTTTACAGAAATTGTACAAAAGAATCAGCCGAAATGCTTAATTCTTTTTGATGTTAGCCCTACTGAACTATTTATCCCTTTAGCCATACAACCCTATGATGTTGTTGTGTATAATAATTGTAAAATACTTTTAGCCCCTACATTAAGGGTTATGGATGGCGATTCAATAGCGGCTAAAACAGAAAAGGGGAAACTTTGGATGAGCTTGAAAAAAATGTTCCAATTGTAATTTCTCGAGACAAACAGAATTTATACTAACTACTATTTAAACTAATGGAAGCCGAAAAAATTGCACTAGTTTTTGCAACCAATAACCAAAATAAAGTAACTGAAATTCGATTGGTTTTAACTGATCGATTTGAAATTACCACACTCAAAGAAGCGGGTATTGATATTGATATACCTGAACCACATGACACCCTAGAAGCAAATGCCACAGAAAAGTCTACCACTATTCATCAACTAACACAAAAAAATTGTTTTAGTGAAGATACTGGATTAGAAGTGTTTTCACTTGGTGGCGCACCCGGTGTAAAAAGTGCACGATATGCTGGAGATGGCAGAAATTTTCAAGACAATATTAATTTGTTATTAGAAAACTTAGTTGGAATTGAAAATAGAAATGCCCAGTTTAGAACGGTTATCTCTTTAATTTGGCAGAACAAAGAATACCTATTTGAAGGAATTTGCGAAGGCGTTATTGTTCAATTGCAGAAAGGGTTTGATGGATTTGGATATGATCCAATTTTTATACCCAATGGCGCTACTAAAACATTTGCAGAAATGACAATGGCCGAAAAAAATAATTTCAGTCATAGAAAAAAAGCCATGAAAAAATTGATTGATTTTTTGAGCGCCATTTAATAAAAAACTAACAGCTCTAATTGGCCTCATTCCAAATACGCCAACTTTCTTCTGCTTGCAATACAAGCATTTCCAAACCATTTTGAATGCTTGCTCCCATACGTTTTCCTTCGGCTAAAAACTTTGTTTCGGCAGGGTTATATATTAAATCGAAAAGATGGTGCTCGGGCGTTAATAAATCATAAGGAATTGCTGGACAATCTTGCACATTTGGATACATACCAAGTGGTGTAGCATTGATAATTAATTTATGTGATTGTAGCATTTCAGCACCTAAAGATTCATAACTTATGGCAGTTGCTGTTGCAACGCGAGAAACAAATTGATACGGAATAGATAATTCATTAAAAACATATTCTACTGCCGATGAAGCACCCCCTGTACCAAGTATTAAGGCCTTTTGGTGATAGGATTTTAAAAAGGGTAAGAGTGATTGTTTAAACCCTACAATATCTGTATTATATCCTACCAATTTTCCATTGGTAATTTTCACACAATTGCAGGCACCCATTTTATTGACAGAATCGGTTGCACTGTTTAAAAACGATAGCACCTCTCTTTTATAAGGGATAGTAATATTGAATCCTTCTAGCGCTGGTTGATTGGCTAAAATTGTTTTGAATGCAGCAATTGCTGGAACTGAAAAATTCTCATAAACACAGTTAGTAATTCCTGCTGCAAGAAATTTATCAGTGAAATATTTCTGAGAAAAAGAATGCGAAAGCGGATAGCCTAATAAACCAAAATAACGCATATTGATTTATTTATCTAGGTACAACTCAAATGTATCGCCCCTTAAACCAATACGCATTGCTTCTAATGCAATGACTTCATTGGGTGCAATATTTCCTAAGTTCACATTACAGCCTATTAGCTCAAGAAAGTATAATTGTTGTGCTTTTTGTGGTGCTTCCCAAAGTATTTTTTCTGCTGGAATTTGTGTTAAAATTTCTTGCACCAAACCTTCACGCACTTCACCTGTTCCTCTGTATATCCCTACATTACCTGCTTCGCGGGCTTCTGCTATTACATAAGTTGAACCTGCTTCTAATTCTGCACGCATCAATTCAATCCATTTATAGGGAGGGATAATATGTGCGGCATCTTTACTTCCTACCTCACTTAAAACAGTAAAATGTTTGGTTAGTTTTTCTATATAGCCACATTTTTCAGGATGTGGAATGCTTATGGAACCATCGCTTACTTCAACATAATTTATTCCGTAGTCTTTACATATGTTTAAATAATCGTCGAATTGATTGCGAATTAAAAATGCTTCAAATAAAGTACCTCCAAAATAAATGGGTATACCATATGACTGATACGCCTGAATTTTCTCTCTTAGATTTGGGGTTACATAAGCAGTACCAAATCCTAATTTAATAACATCTATGTGCGGGCCTGCAACACTCATGAAATTATGCACTTCTGGAATACTCAATCCTTTGTCCATAATCATCGTTATGCCATTAGACCTCGGTTTTGCAGTGCGTTCTGGTATTTGGGTTAAATTAAAATTCATTTGGAAAGTTTTACAAGCGCAAAAATACAATAATCAGTTGACTTTATTTAGCATGTACAATTCTGATGCTCACAAACTTATCATATTTTTTTTCCTTTCTTGTACCTTGCCAAAATATCAACTACTTGGCTGTTTTGTAATATAGAAGGATTTAGATCAATGAATTTTTTTAATTGCTTTGGTGATTTTTCCATAGCCATCTCTAATTTTAAAAGGGCTTCTTTTGATTTGCCATTTAAGAATAGCGCAGTGCTTTGGTAAAATAAAAAAACCGGTTTGCCATCAGTTGCTTTCATAGCATTTATTGACTGTAATAATGCATCATCATAATAAGTTGCACTGAGTAAACATTTAATCAAGGCTTCCCATCCTGCTACATTTTTTGTTTTTTGACGAACTACTAAATTAAAGTATTGAATCGCTTCTTTAAACTGTTTTAAATGCATCCTACATTCACCCATGGCTAAATTATACTCCGTTATAGAGCGGTGTATGCGCATAGCATTGTCTAATTGTTTAATTGCAGGCTGCCATTGCTCTTCAAGCATATAAGTGACGGCAATTTTATAGTGTAGTTTACTATCGTCTGGATTTAAATGCACTGCTTTTTTATAATTAAATCGGGCTTGTGCAAAATTGCCCATTCGATGGTAGCAATGACCAATGGCTTCATAAATTACATCTTCTGGACGCGACAATTCTAATACCCTTTCTAGCACTTCAATGGCTTCTTTGTATTTACGTAATCGCAAATAAGCATCTCCCATATTACGGTAAGCATAATCGAATTTTTCATCAATTGCTACGGCGTATTTGTATGCATCAATAGACTTTTCGTACAACTTTAATCCTTGGTAGGCTGCAGCCATATTAAACCAGGCCAATTCACTGTAAGGGAAGTCTTCAATAATTTGTTGGTGGAGGTGAATACTTTCTTCGTTTCTTCCAGTAAAATCTGTCCAAAAACAAATTTTATAAAGGGCCTCTTCGTTATTAGGTTCTTCTTCTAAAATTAATTTTAAACAGTCGAAAACTTTGTCGAACTCTTCATAGTCGTCATAAACATCTGCTAATTCAAATAGCAAATCAAGTCGTTCTTCTCCCTGAAATAACTGCAAGGCGTCTTCTAATAAGGTTACGGCTTTGGATTGTTGGTCTAATGCTAAATAAGCATCGGTTTTTAAAATATAGAGGTTAACATCATTGCTATCATACAATTCAGCTGTTTCCAAGATGTTTAAGGCGTCTTGGTATTTTCTATTGGCTAATAGTAAATCTGCTTTTTTAATCATTAAATGAGCAGAATAAGGGAATTGCTCTAGGGCTATTTCTGCCGCTTCGAGGGCTTCGTTGATATTGTCTTTTTCGTCGTAATAGCCTATAATCTGCTCAAAAGCATCTTCTTCTAAAAAAGAATGGGCACGTCCTGATTTTAGGTTTTGGTATTGTAACAAGAGTTCTTTGAGCTCCTCTCGGTCTTCGCGGTATGGATTTTCTCTCATCGGACGGTCAGTTTATTGAATATAAAACTTTTTTTTATTTTATTTTAAATTTGAGGCAACTTTTTTGTATTTCGTGCGTCTTATTAATATTAAGAGAATTGTGATATATTTAAGAAATAGTTTACCTTTGAACAAATGAGTTATAAGCAATCCATACAAAAAGTTACCATTTCTGCCCTATTTATTATGGCAATACAGGTAGCTTATGCGGCATTCTCATTCACTGGTTTAATAGATGAAAAGGCCAAAAACAGTAAATATTCATTGAAGAACTTAAGCAACTTGTCTCACAAAAGTTTGACTTACTCTTCTATGAAAGCTAGCATGCAGTTCAGAGGCACCCAGTTAATTGGATCTAAAGACCAACAAAATCCTTCTGAAATTAGTTCTATGTTACGTTTTGATAATGGAAACACCACTTATGTGTATCCTTATAAATTCAAGGTGAAAGTTCCAACTAAATTCAAAGCACCTGTTCCAATGCATCACTAGTATTTATTCATTACTAGTTAATCTTCAAACACCTATTTTCTTTCTACTAGTTTAATATTCGATACCCACTTGTAGGGATATCAAATTTTGAAGCTTGTACAGGACTCAAAAAAATTTTGCTTGCTTTATAATTTACAATCGTTTCTCCTAATTCCTTAATTTGATATTCTAGCACAAAGCCAGGAATATCCCTAAATGGAAATTCAAACTCTTTTACTGATGGCGTTATACTTGTAGCATAGTAGATTGTATATACGGTACCATCACTTAATTTGAGTTGCGCTTTTTTGCATTCGTAGCCTAAAATGATTTTAGTTTCATCCATGAGGCTGATGGTCATTTCATCGTATTGTTTGTTTGCTGTCGTCCATTTTTCTGGAGAAAGTTTTGTCATGAATTTATTGTTGCCAAATTCACGTAATACCACAGCAGATCCGTTTAACTTTTCGTAAATAATAGATTGGTTTAGTGATGGACTCATTAAATCTATCCTGCAATCATTCCCTTTTATGTAAACAGTTTTGTTACTTAATTGAACAGCATTTTGAACGTCTTTATCTGTCTTTAGATCTTCGAGTGTAATTTTATATTGAACAGTACACTCGGCCACTACCCGTTGTTGTGCAACAACAAACAATGTATTACTTAGGCAAATTCCTACAATCAATAACACAGACTTCATATACTGTATTTTATCATTACTCAATGTTACAAAAAAAGCAGCAGTCTTAAAATTAAAAAACTTTGTTGCTTAGTCTTATAAAAAAAGCAACATAGATTTGAAAACAAAAGAGGATGTATCTTTTGTTGATACATCCTCTCTAATTATTTATTTAATTTTTTTTGATTGCGGTCTTTTAAGTCTTGCACTTTTTTCTGGCTTTCCATCATTTGAGAATATTTCTCCTGCCATTTACTTTGCTTTTTAGGTGCTTTACGCTTTACCTCAATATTTGCTAAAATTTTATCGTGGTTAATGATATAATTCTGAATAACAAATTGAAGACCTAAAGTAACTACGTTTGAAACAGTGTAGTACCAAGTAAGTGCCGATGGTAGTCGGTTAAAAATAAACAACAACATGAAAGGGAAAATATAAGGCATATACTTTAACGCAGGATTGTCTTGCGTTGGCGTCATGCTCATGTTGTAGATTGATATTAAAAAGCTAGTAAGTACTGCGGTAATAGTAAACAAACTAATATGGTCTCCAAATCCCATCGGAACATTGAAAGGCAATTTTGCAATTACATCATAAGACGATAAATCTGTACTCCACAAAAATGCTTGACCACGTAGTGCTATATTAGAATTAAAGAAACTATACAAGGCAAAGAAGATAGGAATCTGTAACAAGGCTGGAATACATCCGCCAAGAGGATTCACACCTGCTTCTCTAAATAATTTCATTTGCTCCATGGCAAAACCTTGTTGGTCTTCGCCAAACTTCTTTTTTAAGGTGTCTAACTCCGGACGCAACACTTTCATTTTTGCACCGCTTAAATAACTACTATAAGTTAAAGGAGCAGTTACCAAACGTATGAACAAGGTTAGCAATAATACTACCCAACCAAAATTCTTTACAAATCCTGCAAAGAAATCAAATACGTTCATTACAATGTATTTGTTAATTGGACGGACAAATGAATACATATCTCTACCCAAATTCACAATCTTGTCCATTTCTGGCGCCTGCTTTTTTAGAATATTAAAATCACTAGGACCATAATATAATTGTAGCGGAACAGCAACGACATTTTGAACAGGTAGTTTCATTTGTAAATTAGCATCTATAGTTGCTAGTTGCGTAGATGAATCAGTTTTACGCGACCAGTTGACAGCACCTGCCGTAAAGCTATTTTTTGCAATTAGTGTGGTATTAAAAAATTGTTGAACAACACTTAGCCACTGAACGGGCTTTTCGAATTTGCGTTCTGTTTTGGCAGAGATATAATCAAACTCATTTCCTTCTGAGAAACAAATATTCGACATCTGACGCTCATACACCGCAGTCTTTTCATGCTGCTCTGTAACTGAATGCCAAACCATATTTAATTGGCCTTGGCTAAGTAATTTATCGGCACCTGTTAAAGCTAGGTTCCAATCAATCATATAAGCAGTTGGCTGAATAGTGTATTCATGTAAAATACTTTGGCCATTGCTTGCTTGTAAATTATATCGAACTACTTGTGAGCCATCTGCATTTTTTACAATTGGATTGGCTGTAAAATATAATTCACCTGTTTGAGTTGATTGATTATTACCCGTATTAACCGCATAACCTAATTGATCTTTTGAACCAGATAAAACAACCGGCTGGCCATCGTGCGACAAGTATTTTTTAAGTACCACACTATGTACTTTTCCTCCTTTATTAGAAAAGTTCACTTTCATTACCTCATTCTCAACAACAATCAATTGCTCTGTACCTTGAGCCGCAGTAGTGAAATTTCCGGCTGCAGAAACACGATAAGCAGAATCTCTTCTAATAGAATCGATTTTTGCGGTTACGGTATCTACCACTTTCATTCTACTAGCAGCTATTCTTGCAAGTGAATCTTCTTGTTTTTTCTTTACTTCTAATAAAGCATTTTGTTGCTTATTGGTTACCCAGAAGTATAAAAAAAACAGAATCCCTAACAGTACGAAACCTATAATCGAATTCTTGTCTGTCTTCATATTGAATTTTATTGAGCGGCAAAGGTACTATTTGCAGTTTAGATTGAGAATCAGGAATTATAAATTTATCAATCTATTAAAACAGGCCATTTTTGTACGTAAATAGCCGCTAAAGATTGACTTATTGGCTTATTTAGCCCCTCCAGGACAATTTTTTCTGATATAATCGGTATACAATTGCGACAAATGGTTAAATGTACCAGGTCCTTCAGATATAGAATGGGTGCGGTTTGGATAACTCATCATTTGAAATTGTTTGCCATATTTTACCAATTCATTCACCAACATCTCCATATTTGAATAGTGTACATTATCATCGCCTGTTCCATGAATAAGCAACAGATTGCCTTTTAAATTTTTTGCATAGGTAATGGGCGATCCTTTTATGAATACAGATTTATCTTCTTGCGGCAATCCCATATACCTTTCTTGATACAGATTATCGTAGGTTAATTGGTTAGCCACACCTGCTACTGCAACACCCGTTTTATAAATTTCAGGGTATTGAAAAAGTAAGTTTTGGGTAGCCGATCCACCACCACTCCATCCCCAAACAGCAATACGGGAACTATCAATATAAGGCCATTTTAAAATTTCTTTTGCAGCCAATGCTTGGTCTCTAATATTTACTTGACCAATTTTTTTATAAATGGATTTTCTCCAAGCACTTCCTTTTGGAACTGGCGTGCCTCTATTATCGATTGAAATATAAAAATATCCTTCTTGTGCTAAATCGCCTCTAAATAAATAATCATTCCCTACGCCGTATTCGTCTTTTACATTTTGGCCCCAAGGCTCTGTATAAACATAAAATAAAACAGGGTATTTTTTTGCAGGATTAAAATTAGCAGGCTTAGACATCCAAGCATCCATGGTTACCCCTTCTGAGGTGGTGATGGTAAAAAATTCTAGGTTGATTTTAGATTTGTCTGATCCTTGAATAGCTTTGTTTACTTTATCTCCATCAATAGGTTGATGCGTATTTAGTTTTACCCACTCAGTAACATTTGGAGTATAATAATTAGTAAAAGAATGTTTTGCAAAAATAGCGTTTGGAGATAGTGTATATGTATGAGTTCCTGGCTGATTAGCTGGTGTAACACGCATTGCAGTTCCAGTGCCATCTAATTTAGTTCGATACAAATATTTTTGTGTGGCATTGTCTGGAGATGCATCAAAATAGAGATAGCCATTTTTTTCATCAATGGCACTTATTTGCATGACATCGTATTTGCCATTGGTAATTAATGTTTGCGATTTCCCGTCTCTGCTAATACGATATAAATGACGCCATCCGTCTTTTTCACTTGCCCATAAAAAAGCATTTCCATTTTCAATCCAATCCCAACCACCATAGGAATATTTTTCATCCCATAATGCTAAAATATCAATCCATGCTTGGTCTGATTCGTGATAGATAGGATTTGTTTTTGTAGTAACTACATCGCATAAAAGAATTTCCGATTCATTTTGCTTACGATTTAAATGTTGAACAATTAATTGTGTGCTGTTAGCAGCCCATTCCATTCTTGGTACATACGATTGTAATATAGGATCTGTTGGAATTTGCATCCATTTGGTAATGGTAGGATTATTTAATGCTACAACCCCAATTTTAAATGGAGAAGGCGCTTGACCTGCTACTGGATATTCTACAGGTACTGCAAAAGGATAAATAGAATCGGTATTGTTAATCATTAAATGGTCTTGCGTGATTTTTGCATCCATCTGCCAATAAGCAATTTGCTTGCTATCTGGGCTCCACCTAAATCCATCTCTACAAAAAAACTCTTCTTCATAAGCCCAGTCGAATGTGCCATTGATTTTTTTTCTACTACCACCAAAACTGAGTTGTTCAATTTTTCCTGTAGATAAGTCTTCTGAATAAATATTGTATTCAGAAACATAAGCAACTTTTAAACTATTTGGCGAAAACTTAGCAAACATTAAAGAAGATTCAGGCTTGCCTTTTCCTAATTGTTTTAGGGTACTAGTTGCAATATCCAACACCCAATAATCTCCACGAGTATCATAACGCCAAACTTTTTTACTATTGGTATAAATCAATAATTTTTTTGCATCTTCTGAAAAGAAAAAATTACGTATTGACAATTGCTTTGTGGTGCCTGTTGGTGTTAATTGCGCTTTTGTAACAATTGTTTTTTTCTGAATAGAATTTAAATCATTGTATACAATTTCACCTGATTCTACAGCAAAATAGCCAGAGCCTTGCTTATTCCATTTAATCCCTTGCATTGGCTGGGCCATTGCATTGAATGTTGCAACTAAAACAACAATACTCAAAAAAAATAATCGAGCAATACGCATGTTTTTCTTTTTGTAAATGATGGTATTATTTTTCTATGCTTGATGCAGATTTTTTCTTTCCAATATTACTTTGTTCATTGTATTTTTTTGCTGCTGCAATAAATCCTACAAACAAAGGCGCTGGAATTTCAACGGAACTTTTTAGTTCAGGATGGTATTGCACCCCAATGAAAAATGGATGACTTGGAATTTCAACGATCTCCACCAAACCTGTATCTGGATTGGTTCCGCTAGCAATCATTCCGTTTTCTTGGAATTGGTTTAAATAGTCGTTGTTAAATTCATAACGATGTCTATGTCGCTCACTGATATGTGTAGTTCCATAAATTTGGTGCGCCAAACTTCCTTCCTGTATTTCGCAAGGATAAGCACCCAAACGCATTGTTCCACCCATTAATTTTATTTTCTTTTGCTCTTCCATAATGCTAATTACTTGATTGCTTGAATTAGCATCCATTTCGGTAGAATGTGCGTCTTTTAATCCTAATATATTTCTTGCAAATTCAATCACTGCCATTTGCATACCCAAACAAATTCCAAAGAATGGCAATCCTTTTTCACGCGCATATTTCACGGCAATTATTTTTCCTTCAATACCACGTAAACCAAATCCTGGCGCTACTAGTAATCCGTCTAAACCTGCCAATTTCTCTGAAACATTTTCATTGGTAATAAACTCGCTATGAACATTCACTACTTCTACTTTCACTTCGTTCATTGCACCTGCGTGAACAAAACTTTCTAATATAGATTTATAGGCATCTTGTAGTTCAATGTACTTTCCTATCAAACCAACAGTTACTTTACTTTTTGGATACTTTAATTTATCTAAAAAGCTTTTCCATTTGTCTAAATTAGGCTCAGCATAATTGGTGATGTTCATTTTTTTCAAACAGATAAGGTCTAGTTTTTCACGCAACATCAACAAAGGCACTTCGTAAATAGTATCGGCATCCATTGCTTCAATGACTGCATCAGTTTTTACATTACAGAAAAGTGCAATTTTTCTTTTGATTTCGTTGTTTAATGGCTGCTCGGTTCTGCATACCAAAATATCTGGATGAACACCAGTTTCACTCAACATTTTAACGCTATGCTGTGTAGGTTTTGTTTTTAATTCTTTGGCCGCTTTTAAATAAGGAATCAGTGTTAAATGCACCACCATCACGTCTTCGTCTGGAAGTTCCCACTGCAATTGACGAACTGCTTCAATAAATGGCAAACTTTCAATATCACCAACGGTTCCACCTATTTCAGTAATTACAATATCAAACTTATCGTCTTGACCAAGCAGCATCATTCTGTGTTTGATTTCATCGGTAATATGGGGAACAACCTGTACGGTTTTTCCTAAAAAATCACCCGCTCTTTCTTTATTAATAACTGTTTGATAAATCCGACCAGTGGTTACATTGTTTGCCTGAGAAGTATAACTACTTAAAAAACGTTCGTAGTGCCCTAAGTCTAAATCGGTTTCAGCACCGTCTTCGGTTACATAACACTCACCATGTTCATAAGGGTTTAGGGTTCCTGGATCTACGTTAATATAAGGATCGAACTTTTGAATGGTTACATTCAAACCTCTTGCCTGTAATAACTTTGCCAACGAAGCAGCAATAATTCCTTTACCTAAACTACTGGTTACTCCACCAGTTACAAAAATGTACTTAGCCATAATTCTATTTATTATTCAATGGGTGTGGCCTTTTTACGGACCAACAGATTTTTAAAATTCTAATATCAAAAGAGCATAATCCACCAATCACGATCGATTATTTACAAAACAAAAAATTGGCTTGAATTAAGCAATTAGGCCTAATTCTTACCTATAATGAATGTTCTGTAATTTGACCAAGGGAAATAAATGACGAAAAAATCTCAGCGGTCATACAAACCTACTGCAAAAAATTGAGGAAAAATATATCCAAACAAAATTCAACCTTTCGTTGTTAAGAAGTGTTAATTTGAAGTGCAAATCTTTCCCACAAAAAATTGGATTATGAAAAAAATACTGCTTTTAACCTTAGCCGCATTCTCAACAGCGTTGTTTTTAAGTTATAGATATAAAACACCAACTCCGGTTGCCCTAAGCCCTGAATGCTATACCAGTTGCTATAATGCCGATGTTCGCGAACAGTTCAAACAAGCTTCTAACAACGCTGCATTTGCCCAAATGCACCAAACGCCTATCCCTTTTGAATTGGCTGATGCCAAAGGCGTTGCTATTAGTTTTAAGGCGGCAGATGGTACTGAAGCAAAAGGCTATGAAATAAAAAACAAGCGAAAAACCAATAAATGGGTATTTGTTATTCAAGAATGGTGGGGATTAAACGACTATATTAAAAGAGAAGCCGATAACCTATCAGGCGAACTAGCAGACGTAAATATCTTAGCCATTGATTTATATGATGGCAAAATAGCTGCTACCCCAGATAGTGCTATGAAACTCATGCAGGGTGTGAAAATAGATCGACTAGAAAATATTGTAAAAGGTGCCATCGCTTATAGCGGTAGTAATGCAAAAATTTATACAATTGGCTGGTGTTTTGGCGGCATGTGGAGTTTACAAACGGCTTTATTAGCAGGTAAACAAGCGGCAGGATGTGTAATGTATTATGGCAGACCAGAAACCAATTTAGAAAAACTAAAAGGTTTGAATTGCGATGTGATTGGTTTTTTTGGAAATAAAGACAAAAGCCCTTCACCTGAAATGGTTACTAAATTTGAACAAGACATGCTAAGTACTGGCAAAAAAATTACTGCTTATAAATATGATGCAGGACATGGTTTTGCAAATCCTAGTAATCCTAGTTTTAATAAAGAAGCCACTGAAGACGCACACAATAAAGCAATTGAATTCTTAAAAGCACATTAATTATTTAGGCTAAAATACTTCTCCAAGATTTACAAAAAATCCACGAGAACCATCTTTTCCAAAACCATAATCGATACATAAATTAGCACCAGAATGCTTGTTTAATTTAATGCGCAAACCTCCGCCATAACCTGGCGAGAGCACTTGAAACTGTGCAGAAATATCTGGAGAAAAGTATTGCAGATTGCCAAACAGCACACCACCTAAAAATCCGTTTCTTGAAATATTAAAACGATATTCCGATTCTAGATAAGACATGTTCTTTCCCCTGAAACGCCCTTGAATATAGCCTCTCCCGGTATTGTATTGGTCGTCCCAACCAGTGCTAGGTAATAATAAATAAGGCACCGTGCCGCCCAGTGTTAACCAATTAAAACTCCAAAGCGCTAGTGTGTTTTTACTGTGTTTTGGAAAAGGAATATACTTGCGAATATCCACTAACAATGATTGCGAATTGTTATCGCTACCCAAAAACTTATAACTATCTCTGTATACTAAATTGATATACCAGCCATTTTTTGCATTGATTTGGTTAAGCCTATTATCGTACATTAATTTGAAGGCAATACTAGAAGTTGTTTCACCAGTACCTAATTGGCGATTAATTAATGCATTCATTCTTTTTGTAACAGAATCTAATACTTTAATATTCCAAAACTGATCGTAGTAATATCCAAGTCCTGCGTATAAATTATTGGAAATAGACTTTAAAATTGTTTGGTGAAATTTGAGCGCATAGAATGCAATCTGGTGACCTTTATTGGGGTTAGTCCTTCCTCCAATACCGTAAATATTAGAAGGATAATCTATGTACCGATTGTCTGAAATAAAATTGTATCGATTATTTTTCGTCCAAATATTTACCACTATTGGAATAATCGTTTGATTATACTGTGTATAGGTGACACTTGTAGAGATACTAGAAATTTTTTGATTTTTAGCAGTATCATTGAAGTATGCAAGATTGGCACTTAAAATTCCTGCTAATCCTGTTTGCAAAGAATAACCGGCTGCTGGAATAAAAGAAAATAACCGTTGATTATCTGTAGTATCGCTTGCGGTAATAATTTTATGCTGGTCTTTTTTATTGGAGCTTCTTATTAGGTCTGTAATATCTTTTTCAATAACCATTGCTTTATTAGGCAGAATTAAACTGTCTTGTGATTTTGCCAAATTTGTTTGGGCAAAAAAACTATTTGCAAAAAGTACAAATATGGCAAATAAACAATAGCGAAAATGGGTCACAGGCTTTTATTAGGTGATAGATTTTTAGATACGAATTTTTAAAGTATTGCTGCCTTATATTACATATCGCTCAATATTTTTTTATAACTAGTGATAATTCCTTTAATTAAAGATGAGCTAAACCCTTGGTGTTCCATTTCGTTCAAACCCGCTATGGTACATCCTTTTGGCGTGGTTACCTTGTCTATTTCCTGTTCTGGATGTGTATGTCTTTGTAACAACAACTCTGCTGCTCCTTTTACGGTTTGTGCAGCAATTAAGGATGCAACTTTGGCACTAAATCCTATTTCAATTCCTCCTTGTATATTGGCCCGAATATAGCGCATAGCATAGGCAGTACCGCAGGCACCTAAAACAGTTGCAGCGTCCATTAATTTTTCTTCAATAAAAACGGTTTTCCCTAATTGATTAAATGCTTCATTTACAAAATCAACTTGCGCGTCATTTGTATTTGCCGAACAAATACAAGTCATACTTTCTTGTATGGCAATAGCCGTATTAGGCATTGCACGAAAGATAGGAAAATCAGCACCAACTATTTCTTGAATATCTTTTATCCAAACACCTGTTACCACACTAACAATGGCATGTTTTTTTGCATTTAAAGCAGGCTGCATTTGGGTGAGGACTTCTTTTAATTGAAAGGGCTTTATTGCTAAAATAACCCAGTCGGCATAGTTCACTGCCTCTAAATTATCGTTACTAATTAATACCCCTTTTTCTTCGAGTGCTTTTAGGGTTTCAATATTTCTTTTTGTAACAATTAAATGTTCGGGTAAAACAAATCCACTATTAATTAAACCTTCTGCTATTGCTGTTCCTAAATTGCCTCCGCCAATGATGGCTACTTTTTTGCTCATAACATTCTTTTTAAAAAACTTTTCTAATAACTGAGACACTATAAGAAAACTTTCGTTTAATAATAGTTCAATGTTTGCAAATAATTGCGCACGTAATCGTCAACCCCTTGTTCTAGTGTATAAAAAGCATCTGTATAACCTGCATCGTGCAGTTTTTGCATATTTGCTTGCGTATAATATTGGTATTTGTCACGAATATCAATAGGCATATCAATAAAACTGATATTAGGTTCTAAATCAAGTCCATTAAAACTAGCTACTGCTAAATCATAAAAACTTCTAGCGATTCCTGTTCCTAAATTATAGATGCCATTTTTTTCTGCTTGCCAATTACCTAAATGAAAAGAATTTGCTATCCAATTAATTACTTTAACTACATCTTTTACATAAACAAAATCTCGCAACTGCTCACCATCTTTAAAATCGGCACGATGACTTTTAAATAATTTAACGAGGCCGTCTTTTTTAATTTGTTTTACAGAATGCCAGATTACACTAGCCATTCGATCTTTGTGGAATTCATTAGGACCATAAACATTAAAGAACTTTAATCCAGCCCAATACTTAGGTGATTTTGTTTGTTGTAGAGCCCATTTATCAAACTCATTTTTACTAACCCCATAAGGATTTAGTGGCTGAAGTTTGTCAATAATTTCGTGGCTGTCATTATACCCAAATTCGCCTGCACCATAGGTTGCAGCAGAAGATGCATATATCAATGGGGCATTGTTTTGAACACAGTAATTCCAAATATTTTTTGAATACTGCAGATTCAATTCTTCGTGAATACTATAATCAAATTCAGTGGTATCTGTTCTTGCCCCCAAATGAATTACAAGTGCAATTTTGGGTTGATGAATTGCTAACCAATCAAACAAATAATAGCGTTCTATAATTTGACTAAATTGTTTTGATTCCCAATTTTTTCTTTTGCTTTCAATTCCAAAATCATCTACTAATAATAGGTTCTGGTACCCTTGTTCGTTTAAAGCCTGCACCATACAGCTACCAATAAATCCAGCGGCACCGGTAACAATTATAGTGGCATCCTTTTCCATATTAGTTTAATAATTTTTCTATCGCTGTATCATATTTTTCTTTCCAATCAGTAATAGTTCCCCAATTATTTCCATTAACAGAAATACCACCATCAGTTACGGTTCCTAGTGTGGTAATACTAATGCCTGCTTGTGCAGCAAGTGCTGATAGTTTTTCAAGTTGTTTTTCATTAATAGAAACCACTACCCTGCTTTGCGCTTCGCCAAACCAATAAGCATCTTTTCTAATAGATTCTGTAGCTGAAATATTAAAACCTAAATTACTATGGAATCCGCTTTCTAATAATGTAATGGCTAATCCACCTTCACTAATATCGTGGGCACTTTCAATTAATTTTTCTTTAATAATTGCGGCAACAAATTGTTGCACTTTAAACTCTTCTTCTAAATCAAAATAAGGTGCTGGAGAATATTCAACGCCGTTTAATTTGTGTAAATATTCCGAAGAACCAATATCGTTTTGTTGTTGACCAATTAATACAATTGTATCTCCAGCATTTTTAAAATTAAGTGTCATGCGATTATTAAAATCGTCTAAGATGCCAACCATACCAATAGTTGGTGTAGGATAAACAGGACCGTCTGGATTTTGGTTATAGAAACTTACATTACCACCTGTTACTGGGGTATTAAATTTCTTACAAGCATCACCCATTCCTGTTACTGCTTTTACAAATTGAAAATACACTTCTGGATCGTAAGGGTTACCAAAATTCAAGCAATTGGTTACGCCTATTGGCTCTGCACCGCTACAAACAATATTTCTAGCGGCTTCTGCTACTGCAATCATCGCGCCAACATAAGGATCTGCAAATACATATTTACTATTACAATCAACTGTAATTGCTAGTGCTTTTCCAGTACCTTTTGCCAATACAATTGAGGAATCACTTGGTGCATTGGTAGAAGCATTTCCAGCCCCAACCATGCTATCGTACTGCGTGTACACCCAACGCTTAGAAGCAATATTTGGAATTTGAATCAATTGTTCTGCTACTGCTTTTACATCGGTAATGTCTTGAATTGAATCTGTTGAAAAAGCTTTTATTTTTTCAAAATATTTTGGTTCAGTATATTCTCTTGTGTATTGTGGTGCACCGCCTCCTAATACTAATTCATAAGCAGGAATTTCTGCTTCTAAAACACCATGCATATAAAATTTAAGTAAGCCATCTCCGGTTACTTCTCCAATTTTACTACAACTCAAATCCCATTTTTCAAATACTTTTAAAACCGCTTCTTCCTTGCCTTTTTCAACTACAATTAGCATGCGTTCTTGGCTTTCACTCAACAACAATTCCCAAGCCTTCATGTTTTTTTGACGCGTAGGAACTTTGTCTAAATCAATGCGCATACCCATACCACCTTTGGCACTCATTTCTGCAGTAGAACAAATAATTCCAGCTGCGCCCATATCTTGCATACCAACAATTGCATTGGTATCAATCACTTCTAAACAAGCTTCTAATAATTTTTTCTCTTGGAACGGGTCTCCTACTTGAACTGCTGGTAATTCTTCGGTACTTTCTGCAGTAATTTCTGCAGAGGCAAAACTAGCACCACCAATACCATCTTTACCTGTAGCACTTCCTACAAAAAATACTGGATTACCAATACCTTCTGCTGTAGCACTAATCATTTTATCGGAACGCATAATACCAACACTCATTGCATTCACTAATGGATTGGTATGATAACAGTTTTCAAAATACACTTCACCACCAACAGTTGGTACACCAAAACAATTTCCATAGTGGCCAATTCCGTGCACAACACCTGCTAATAATCTTTGTGTTTTCTTGTCTTGAATATTTCCAAAACGCAAACTATTTAAAGATGCAATAGGACGTGCACCCATGGTGAAAATATCGCGCTGAATACCACCAACACCTGTTGCTGCTCCTTGAAATGGTTCAATGGCACTTGGGTGGTTATGACTTTCAATTTTAAAAACCACTCCAAAACCATTTCCCATATCCATTAATCCTGCATTCTCTTCACCTGCAGCAACTAACATTCTACCACCATCTCTTGGAAGTGTTTTTAACCATTTAATACTATTCTTATAACTGCAATGTTCGCTCCACATGCCACTAAAAGCACATAGCTCCGTAAAATTGGGGGTTCTACCTAGTTTCTGTTTAATCAGTTCGAATTCTGCTTCTGTAAGTCTTAATTGCTTGGCTGTATTGACAGTAATTTCCATTGTAATTGCTTGTTCTTTAAATAAGGCGCAAAGGTACAAAAGTGTAGCTTAAGCTGAATGTTGAATTTCTAACAATTGGTAATATAAAATTGAAGCGTTTAATTCTTTGAATCCTCAATTCCATTTTTGAATAAAAAATAGGCATATCGTATATATGATTATTATTATATATTTAATTTGAAGACTATTTTTTAATTTTTTTTAAATATTTTTTACAAATATTACAATATTGATTAAATTTGTTTCAGTTTTTGAATAATTACTCTTTCAAAACATAATATATTTTATTTTTTAATATCAAAATTAGCATTAATGTCAGTTTCAAAGTTAGAGTACATTTGGCTCGATGGTTATAAGCCAACTCAATCATTGAGAAGTAAAACAAAAGTTGAAAGAAATTTTTCTGGAAAGTTGGAAGACTGCGATATGTGGTGTTTCGATGGTTCTTCAACAGAACAAGCCCCAGGTGGATCAAGTGACTGCTTATTAAAACCAGTTTTTATTGTAAAAGACCCACTTCGCAGAGATGCTTATTTAGTTATGTGCGAAGTATTGAATTCTGATGGTTCTGCGCATGCATCTAATGGACGCGCTACCATTGAAGATGATGATAATGATTTCTGGTTTGGTTTTGAACAAGAGTATTTCTTGTGGAATCCTAAAACCAATAAACCTCTAGGATTCCCTGAAGGCGGTTATCCTGGACCTCAAGGCCCTTACTATTGTTCTGTAGGTGCTAATAATGCTTATGGTAGAAATATTGTTGAAGAGCATTTAGACGCATGTATTGATGCAGGTTTAAATATTGAAGGAATCAATGCAGAAGTTGCTGCAGGACAATGGGAATTTCAAATATTTTCTAAAGGAGCAAAAGAAGCTGGTGATCAAATTTGGATTGCACGCTATTTATTAGAAAGAATAGGAGAAGCACATGGTGTTTCCATTAATTGGCATTGTAAACCTTTAGGTACTTTAGACTGGAACGGTTCTGGTATGCATGCTAATTTCTCTAATACCACATTAAGAACTTGTGGCAATAAAGGCACTTACGATATTATATGTGAGTCTTTCCGTCCATTTGTAAAAGAACATATTGAAGTATACGGAGCTGATAACCATTTACGATTAACTGGTAAGCACGAAACAGCAAGTATCCATGATTTTTCTTTCGGGGTTTCAGATAGAGGCGCTTCGATTCGTATTCCAATTGGAGCTGTAGAAAAAGGTTGGAAAGGATGGTTAGAAGATCGCAGACCAAATTCAGCTGCAGATCCATATAAAGTAGCTGCAAGAATTATTACAACTGTAAAAACAGCAAACATATAATTCTAACTACATATAACTTTAATTCCCTGTTTCCCCATCTTTTAATTAAGATGGGGAAATTTTTTTCAAGATAAGCGTACAAAATGGAGTTATCTTTAAACATCTTCTAAATTAAAACCAACTCCTATGTCATTAAGATTCGACGCCATCAACAAAGTGGCTAATGAAAAAAGTTCCAGTTTAAATGTGACTGCACCTAAAATCACTTCAATTTTTGGCGAAAATGTATTCACTATTAAAACAGCAAGAGCGTTTTTAAGTGATGATGCGTACAAGAGTCTTGTGACAAGTATTAAAGGAGGTAAAAAAATTGATCGTAGTGTTGCAGGTAGCATTGCAAACGGTTTACGTGCTTGGGCTGAAGGAAAAGGGGTGACACACTTCACACACTGGTTCCAACCATTAACAGGAACTACTGCTGAAAAACATGATTCATTTTTTACGTTAAAAAGTGATGGTACAGCAATAGAAGAATTTGATGGTGCTGCATTAATTCAACAAGAGCCTGATGCATCTTCTTTTCCAAACGGAGGAATTCGTGCAACTTTTGAAGCACGTGGATATACTGCTTGGGATCCTTCTTCACCACCATTTATTATTGAAATTGGACACGGAAAAACTTTGTGTATTCCTACTATTTTCATTTCTTATACAGGCGAATCTTTAGACTATAAAGCTCCTTTGTTAAAAGCATTAGAGGCCTTAAATAAATCTGCTGTTGATGTTGCAAATTATTTCGATAAAAACGTTACAAAAATTACTGCAACCCTAGGATGGGAACAAGAGTATTTTGTAATTGACGAAGGATTAGCAAATGCTCGTCCAGATTTAATTCAAGCTGGCCGTACAGTGTTTGGCGCTGCTCCTGCTAAAGGACAACAATTAGAAGATCATTATTTTGGATCTATTCCTGAAAGAGTGTATGCATTCATGCGTGACTACGAATCTGAAGCATATAAATTAGGTATCCCTTTACGTACACGTCATAATGAGGTTGCACCTGCTCAGTTTGAGTGTGCGCCTATTTTTGAAGAAGTAAATATTGCGGTTGACCATAATATTCTTTTAATGGATATTATGACGCGTGTTGCAAAAAGACACCATTTACGTGTATTACTACATGAGAAACCTTTTGCAGGAATCAACGGAAGTGGTAAACACAATAACTGGAGTATGGCTACTGATACTGGTGTTAATTTATTAGCTCCTGGTAAAACGCCAAAAACCAATTTGATGTTCTTGACATTCTTTGTAAATACCATTAAAGCAGTTCATGATTATGCAGATATTTTAAGAGCATCAATTGCATCTGCAGGCAATGACCACCGTTTAGGTGCTAACGAAGCGCCACCTGCAATTATCTCTGTATTTGTTGGACAATATTTGGCTAAAGTTTTAGCGGATATTGAAACAAGAGTTGGTGATAAATTCGACGAGCAAGACGAAGCAATTTTAAAACTTGATTTACACCGTAGCATTCCAGAATTGCTATTAGATAATACAGATCGTAACAGAACTTCTCCTTTTGCCTTTACTGGTAACAAATTTGAATTCCGTGCGGTTGGATCTACTGCAAACTGTGCAAATCCAATGATTACTTTAAACACTATTTTGGCTGCTACATTAAAGCAATTCAAAAAAGATGTTGATGGCTTAATTGAAAAAGGTGATAAGAAAGAAATTGCTATCATGCATGTGATTCAAAAATACATTGTTGAAAGCAAAACTGTTTTGTTTGAAGGTGATGGGTATAGCGCTGAGTGGGCTAAAGAAGCAGAAAGAAGGGGTTTACCAAATATCAAAACCACTCCTTTAGCTTTCGATGCTTTAACTACAGATAAAGCAAAACATTTATTTGAATCAAATGGTATCTATAACCATATTGAACTAGAAGCACGTCACGAAATTGAACTAGAAAACTACTTGAAAAAAGTTCAAATTGAAGGACGTATTATTGGCGACCTTGCATTGAATCATATTCTTCCTGCAGCCATCAAATACCAAAATGCAATATTGGCAAACGTGAACGGATTAAAAGCGGCTGGTTTACCAGAATCTGCTTATGCTAGTCAGTTAACTATTCTTAAACAAGTGAGCGAGCATATTCAAGTAATTCATACTAAAGTGCATGCAATGGTTGAAGCGCGTAAAATTGCTAATAATATTGAAAGTACTCGTACTAAGGCTATCGCTTATGAAAGCCAAGTAAAAGCAGCTTTCTTCGATGAAATTCGCTACCATGTTGATAAATTAGAAAGTTTAGTAGATGATGAAATCTGGACACTTCCTAAATACCGTGAAATGTTGTTTTTAAGATAATATTGCTTGAGCAAGCAAGTAGCCCCGTCACTTTAATTAGTGATGGGGCTTTTTTTAAATATTTACAGGCCGAGAAAATAAAAGCTTCTACCGATAATTTAGTTGAATCTCAATGGATTTACTAACTTAACCTCAGTAAACAAACAAAAAAATATAGTTATGAAAAAAACACTAGTATTATTTGCCATGCTGATGATTTGCTCAGCAACAACTTTATTTGCACAACAAAATGGTGGCGGTGGTCAGGGTGGAGATCCTGCAGCACGTGCAGCAGCAATGAAACAACGTTACAAAGACATGGGCTTGAATGATGTTCAGGTTGATTCTGTTGTGGCTATTAGCGCTGATATGCGTCCTAAAATGATGGCTTTAAGAGATGCTAGTGAAGCAGATCGTCCAACATTAATGAAAGCAATGAACGATGAGCGTAACAAACGTTTAGAAAAAGCACTTCCTGCAGACTTAGCTAAAAAAGTAATTGAAGCAATGTCAATGCAGCGTGGTCAACGTCCTGCTGGCGGCGGTGGTGGAAATCAATAATCCATTACTTCAACTAATAAAAAATGCCCCCGATTTCTCGGGGGCATTTTTGTTATGTTTTATTACAAACAATTATTTCATGGTGAATGATTCAAGAAACTTAGTAGTAAAATTACCTTTTCTAAAATCTTCATTTTGCATTAATTGTAAATGGAATGGAATGGTTGTTTTTACTCCTTCAATTACATATTCACTCAATGCACGATACATGGTATCAATCGCTTCTTCACGTGTTTGTGCAACGGTAATTAATTTACCAATCATTGAATCATAATAAGGAGGAATTACATAACCTGCATACACATGACTATCTACACGAACGCCGTGTCCGCCGGGAGTATGTAAGGTGGTAATTTTTCCTGGAGAAGGTCTGAAATCATTATAAGGATCTTCAGCATTTATTCTACATTCAATTGCATGCATTTGGGGTTCGTAATTTCTACCAGAAATTTTTTCGCCCATAGCAATTTTAATTTGCTCTTTTATTAAATCGAAACTTACTACTTCTTCTGTTACACAGTGTTCAACCTGAATACGTGTATTCATTTCCATGAAATAAAAATTACGATGCTTGTCTACCAAAAACTCAATGGTACCAACGCTTTCATAGTTAATTGCCGAAGCAGCTTTAATAGCGGCTTCCCCCATTTTAAAACGCAATTCTGGCGTCATAAAAGGTGATGGAGATTCTTCAACTAATTTTTGGTGACGACGTTGAATAGAACAATCACGCTCGCTCAAATGACAAACATTTCCGTATTGGTCTCCTGCAATTTGAATTTCTATATGACGAGGTTCTTCTACAAATTTTTCCATGTAGATGCCATCATTTTTAAACGAGGCACCTGCTTCCATTTTAGCCGCATGATAAGCTTTTTCAATTTCAGCTTCGTTCCATACAACACGCATTCCTTTTCCGCCACCACCAGCAGTTGCTTTTAATATAACAGGGTATCCTACTACTTTGGCTAAACTAATGGCTTCTTCTACACTTTCTAACAAACCTTCTCCACCAGGAACTACAGGTACACCTGCTTTAATCATGGTTTCTTTTGCAGAAATTTTATCGCCCATTTTATTAATCATCTCTGGCGTAGGCCCAATGAATTTAATGCCATGGTCGGCACAGATTTGCGAGAACTTAGCATTCTCCGCCAAAAAACCATATCCAGGATGCACCGCATCGGCATTGGTAATTTCGGCAGCAGCCATAATATGGGGAATATTCAAATAAGAATCTGCACTCTGAGGTTTTCCTATACAAACAGCTTCGTCTGCAAATTTTACATGCAAACTATCTTTATCAGCAGTAGAATATACAGCCACTGTTTTAATGCCCATTTCTCTACAGGTACGAATAACACGTAGTGCAATCTCACCTCTATTGGCAATCAGTATTTTTTTAAACATGGACAGAATTTGATGAAAAAAAATAGCGCAGTTCTATGCTGGCTCAACTAAAAATAAAGGTTGATCGTATTCAACAGGGCTTGCATCGTCTACTAAAATTTTAACGATTGTTCCGCTGATTTCACTTTCAATTTCATTAAATAATTTCATGGCTTCTATAATACAAACCACTTTGCCTGGTGCAACAGCTGTGCCAACTTCAGCAAAAAGTGGCTTATCAGGAGAAGCCCTGAGGTAGAAAGTACCAATCATTGGGCTTTTAATGGTTATTAGGTTATCAACTTTAGCCACTGGAGCAGGAGCAGCAACGACTGGCGCAGCAGCGGCTACCGGTGCAGCACTAGTAGAAAAGACTTGGTGGGAAGGTGCCGCTACTGTAATAGCCGGCTCTTCTTTTTGCTTGATGGTTACTTTGCCATCTTTGTCTTCTATACTGATTTCGCCAATATTACTTTTATTGACAATTTTAATTAATTCGTGTATTTGCTTTAAGTCCATAAATGGCTAGTTTTTGATAAAAAACGGTTAATTCAGGTCAAATCGGGGGGCAAAATAGCCATTTTTTGCTAAAAACAGCGATTTTCTTTAAAATTGAAAAAAATAGATTTTATGCAAAATTTACCCGATAACACACAAAAATGGCGGCTAAGTAGCCGCCACAAGTGCTTGTAACTATATCGTAATAGTAATAATTATTCTTTAACGCGTTCTACATATTCACCAGACTTGGTGTTAATACGAATCAATTCACCATCTTCTACAAACAATGGTACCATAACGGTTGCACCTGTTTCAACTGTTGCCGCTTTTAACGCACGTGTTGCAGTATCGCCCCTTAATCCTGGCTCGCAATAAGTAATTTTTACTACAATTTTTTCAGGTAACTCTGCACCAATAGGCAACTCACTTTCAGTATTAATAAAAACAAATACTTCAGAACCGTCTTTTAAAAACTGAGGTGCATCAATCATTTCTTCGCCCAAAGTGATTTGCTCAAAAGTTTCATTGTTCATTAAACTATAGCCACTTTCGTCTTTGTATAAGAATTGAAATGCTTTCTTTTCTACACGTACTGGAAAAATGTTTTCTCCACTATTCCATGTTTTTTCAATAGAACGCTTGTTGTCTACTCCTTTTAACTTGGCCCATACTTTTGCTGCTGCACGAGCAGTTTTGTTTTCACCAAATTCTACTACTGAGTATAGATTTCCATCTAATTTCAGAATCATGCCACGGCTAATATCGGATGTTGATGCCATAATTATTAAGTTTTATGCTGATTTATTCAGCCGCAAAAGTAGGGATTGGAAGGCAAAATCTAGCATGCTAATTCTAAGATTGCACGCTAAATACGAGATTTTGGTGCTTTGAATTGACATAATTGACAGAAATGTTTAACTTTACCTACGCATTTTGGTCAGTTAGGCTGCACAATGTCTTTCCCCTGTATCTTTTTATTGTAATCACAATTGTTATGAAAAATAAGTTCAGGCTATTTTTAACATGCGCCTTATTAATTTTAAACACTGCTTTATTTGCAAATAAAGTAATTGTAAAAGGATATATACAAGACTCCAATAAAAATGCCATTGCCAACAAAAAAGTATCTATTTATACCGATAGTTTGAGTTGTTCAATAGCACATACAGTAACAACCAATCCTAATGGCTACTATATCGACTCTTTTGAATGTAGTATAGCAATAACAAAGTTAAAAATTACCGTTGAAAATTGTAATGGCACTTTGTTAACTAACGACCCATTAGTTCCTTTAACTAATATTGTTGAAAGTAATTTTATTGTTTGTATTACTCAAACCCCACCACCTCCTACTACATGTAAAGCTGTGTTTGCATATACGCTTTCTGGATATACAGTTAAAGTAAATAGTGCTGAAACCAATGCGCCTGTTGGGGATAGTGTTATCAGCCGAGTTTGGAACTTTGGAGATAGCAGTGCTATGATAACTGGTAACCGAGTAGACCCCTCTCATTTATACAGCAAAGCAGGAACCTATACAACTTGTTTAGATATTAAAACAAAAAATGGTTGCACTAGTAGTTATTGTTTAAGTTTTACTATTAAGGATACTAGCTTTGTTGTAAGCACCAATGCTTGCAACGTAAACCTTAGTTTTAATGCAGAAAGAATCAGTTTAAAAACGGTTCGTTTTAATAGCAGTTTAAGTAATGCAATTGGGGATACCATTATTCAAAGAATCTGGCATTTTGGAGACAATACAATGATAGATGGCAACCAAATCAGCCCTTTAAAAGAATTTCCAATGCAAGGTTTTTATACCACTTGTTTGCAAGTAAAAACAAAGGGCGGTTGTGTTACAGAAATTTGTAAAACGGTAAGAGTACAAGACAGTATAGCATTGCCTGTTGCAGCAGTAGATTTTGTTAGCATTGTAAGTATTAACCCTAACCCTGTTGCTACAAGAATGTATGTAACACTTACTAGTAGAAACAACAATACCGTTTGTGAACTTACTATTGTAGATATCTACGGAATGGTAAAATCTAGTATTAAAAAGACTTTGTTGCAAGGAAATAATATTATTGAAATACCTACTGAATTATTATACCAAGGCCCTTATTTCTTTACAGTAAGCACTCAAAATAGCAAAGACGCTAAGATTTTTTATAAGCTATAATTAAAATTTGGGTAGTTAATTGCTAGGGTAAATGATTATTTAAGCCCTATCTGCTAGATTTCAATTAAAAATCTGGAAAGTTTACTATAGAAAGCTTCTAGACTAAGGGGTTTTAACCTATTTTTGCCGCAAATTTCAAATAACCCATGTCAGTTTTAGTAAATAAACAGTCGAAGATCATTGTTCAAGGTTTTACAGGTACTGAAGGTACTTTCCATGCAACACAAATGATTGAGTATGGCACAAATGTAGTAGGTGGTGTAACTCCCGGTAAAGGAGGTTCAACACATTTAGAAAAACCAGTTTTTAATACAGTAGCAAATGCAGTAAAAACAACTGGCGCTAATGTGAGTATCATATTTGTTCCTCCTGCATTTGCAGCAGATGCAATTATGGAAGCTGCAGAAGCTGGAATTGCTTTGGTAGTATGTATTACAGAAGGCATACCCGTTCAGGATATGGTGAAAGTTAAAAATTATCTTTCTAGTACAAATACGCGTTTAATAGGACCAAACTGCCCAGGTGTAATTACTGCAGACGAAGCTAAAGTAGGTATCATGCCTGGCTTTATTTTTAAAGCAGGTAGAATTGGTATTGTATCTAAAAGTGGTACATTAACTTATGAAGCTGCAGACCAAGTGGTTAAAGCTGGTTTAGGAATTAGTACAGCAATTGGCATTGGTGGAGATCCAATTATTGGAACCCCAACTAAAGAAGCGGTTGAATTATTAATGAATGATCCTGAAACCGATGGTATTATTATGATTGGTGAGATTGGCGGAAGCATGGAAGCAGACGCTGCTCGTTGGATTAAAGACAATAAAACAAAACCTGTGGTAGGATTTATTGCAGGCCAAACAGCACCTCCAGGACGCAGAATGGGTCATGCAGGAGCTATTATTGGTGGAGCCGATGATACTGCTGCTGCTAAAATGAAAATCATGGCAGAGTGTGGTATTGAAGTAGTTGCAAGCCCAGCGGATATTGGTAAAACAATGGCCGCAGCAATTGCCGCATTAAAAAAATAAATCAACTTACAATAATTGAAATCCTAGCTTGAAAAGGCTGGGATTTTTTTATGGCCAATAGTTTCTATTGTTAAGATTTTCTGAATCGATAAATTTGGTTGTGGAATTATTTGAGTTGATGCATCAAAGTAGCTGATGCCATTAAAAGTTAACTATGTTATTTAAGCGGATAGGGTTTTGCATGATCATATTAAATTGTTTGTTTGTACATGCACAAACAAACAATAGTAGCATTCATAACAAAAGGAAGCCTTTTGACTCTTTGATGGTGCAAACCAATCCACCAAGGTTTATGCGAGAAGGCGACAAAATGGAATTTAGTGCGCGTATTGCCAACTTAAGCGCCGAAGAAATGACTGGTCAAGTTTCTTTAGAATTA
>JBAXPJ010000006.1:0-59139 GCA_037132335.1 Sediminibacterium sp.
CCCGTGGTAGTAAAACACAGGTTAAACAGTTGGTAGGTATTCGTGGATTGATGGCAAAACCTCGTAAGAGCGGAAGCACTGGTAGTGAGGTAATTGAAAATCCAATTTTGTCTAACTTTAAAGGTGGACTAAACGTATTGGATTACTTTATTTCTACACACGGTGCGCGTAAAGGTTTGGCCGATACAGCATTAAAAACTGCCGATGCGGGTTACTTAACTCGTCGTTTGGTGGATGTATCTCAAGACGTTGTTATTGCAGATGATGATTGCGGAACCTTAAGAGGTAATGCAACTAGCGCTTTAAAAGACAACGAAGACGTAATTGAACCATTATCAGATAGAATTGAAGGTCGTACTTCATTACATAATGTATACCATCCAGTAACTGAAGAATTAATCATCCTTGCCGGTGAAGAAATTTCTCATGATGTGGCTATGCAAATTGAAGATTCTGGTATTGAAACTGTAGAAATTCGTTCTGTATTAACTTGCGAAGCTAAGCGTGGTGTTTGCGTAAAATGTTATGGTAAAAACTTGGCAACAGGTTATATTGCTCAACGCGGAGACGCAGTGGGTATCATTGCAGCACAATCAATTGGTGAACCAGGTACACAGTTAACCTTGCGTACTTTCCACGTGGGTGGGGTTGCAGGTTCTTCCTCTATTGAGTCTACCTTGAACGCTAAGTTTGATGGTACTATTCAGTTTGATGGTTTAAGAACGGTTGATGCAGTTAACAACGATGGAAATAAAGTACGTATTGTAATCGGTCGTACCGGTGAAGTGCGTATCATGGATGTGAAGAATGATCGTTTGATGATTACCAATAACGTTCCTTACGGTGCTACCTTGAATGTAAAAGACGGTCAGCAAGTGAAGAAAGGTGATACCATTTGTACATGGGATCCGTTCAACAACGTAATTGTTGCTGAATTGAATGGTAAAATCAAATTTGTTGATGTGTTAGATGGGGTAACTTACCGCGACGAAGCAGATGAGCAAACTGGTCACAGAGAGAAAGTAGTTATTGAAACAAAAGATAAAACTAAAATTCCTACCATTAGCGTGGAAGGTGCTAAAGACAGTAAGCATTATAACTTACCTGTTGGATCGCATATTGGAATTGAAGAAGGTGATGACGTTAAAGCCGGACAGGTGTTGGTTAAAATACCACGTGTGTTGGGTAAATTAAGAGATATCACTGGAGGTCTTCCGCGTGTAACTGAATTATTTGAAGCACGTAACCCTGGTAATCCTGCAATTGTTTGTGAGATTGATGGTGTGGTTGCTTTTGGTAATGTGAAGCGTGGTAATCGTGAAATTATTGTTGAGTCTAGAGATGGTATGGTGAAGAAATACTTAGTTCCATTAACCCGCCAAATTTTGGTGCAAGATGGTGACTTTGTAAAAGCTGGTACACCAATGTCTGATGGACAAATTGCACCTGCAGATATCTTAGCAATCAAAGGACCATTTGCTGTTCAAGAGTATGTGGTAAATGAGATTCAAGAGGTATACCGTTTACAAGGTGTAAAAATCAATGACAAGCACGTAGAAGTGATCGTTCGTCAGATGATGAAAAAAGTAGAAATTGTTGATGCTGGAGATACTAAATTCTTAGAAGAAGATTTGGAAGATCGCTTTGATTTTATTGAAGAGAACGACCGTATCTACGACAAGAAAGTAGTAACTGAATCAGGTGAAAGCACCAAGTTCAAAGCTGGTCAAATTGTAACTGTTCGTGAGTTTAGAGAAGAAAATTCTATACTACGCAGAAGCGATCGCAAACTAGTTGAAGTTCGTGATGCAAAACCTGCAACTGCAACACCGGTTCTTTTGGGTATTACCAAAGCATCATTAGGTGTTCAAAGCTGGATTTCTGCTGCATCATTCCAAGAAACTACCAAAGTATTGAGTCAAGCTGCTATTCAAGGCAAGACTGATATGATGTTAGGATTGAAAGAGAATGTTATTACTGGTCATTTGATTCCTGCTGGTTCAGGTCAAAAAGATTTTGATAACATGATTGTTGGAAGTAAAGAAGAATACGAAGTATTGGCTACTACGCGCGAAGCAATGAGTTTCGACGAAGAAGAATAACAATACATTGTTAAATGATAGTATATTAAAAGTAGGAAGCATAAAACTTCCTACTTTTATTTTATACAGGCTATGGTTTTTTAGTTTATTTTAGAATCCTGATTTAATCAAAAATATTTTTAATAAAGCAATATGAAAAATGCTACCCTAGGTTTTAATATCGTTTTGGCACTTGCAGTGTCGGTTTTATTTTATTTACAGTTCTCATCAAAAAAATCAGCAACCACTGTTGCAAATACCAATGCTGCTGTAGCTGATGGTAAATTTAAGATTGCTTATTTTGAAATGGATTCTTTAGAAAACCATTATGAATATTTTATAGAAGTTAGAAATGTGTTACGTGGTAAAGACCAAGAGAATGGCCGACAATTATCTGAAATGAAAAATACTTTTGCAGCAAAATACCAAGAGTTACAAAAAACGGCTCAGGGCATGACGCAAGCAGAAGTAAACGGCAAACAACAAGAGTTAATGCAAATGGAAAAAACTTTTCAGAACAAAGAGCAAATGTTAAACCAAGATTTGCAAAATGAAAGTTTTAAACGCTTGCAAGAGGTTAAGAAAAAAGTAGAAGACTATTTGAAAGAGTATAATAAAGACAAAGGGTATTCGTATGTATTTACAAGTTCTCCAGACTTGATTTACTTAAAAGATTCTGTTTACAACATTACTCCAGACCTAATTAAAGGACTAAATAATCAGTACAAGAAGAAATAGAATCTTCAATCATATTTATTATCTTCAAATCCCGTTTCAAAACAACGGGATTTTTTTATGAGTACAAATCCCCAATTCAAACCAAGTTTAGGACTATTTGACGCCACTATGATTGTAGCTGGCGGAATGATTGGTTCTGGTATTTTTATTGTAAGTGCCGATATTACTCGAAATGTGGGTAGTGCTGGCTGGTTAATTGCAGTTTGGTTGATTACAGGATTTATGACCATTACAGCAGCTGTGACTTATGGTGAATTAAGTGGTATGTATCCTAAAGCAGGTGGCCAATATGTTTATTTAAGAGAAGCTTATAATCCATTGGTTGGATTTTTATACGGATGGAGTTTTTTTTCAGTAATCCAAACAGCTACAATTGCTGCAGTAGGTGTGGCTTTTAGTAGGTTTACCGCTTACTTAATTCCCGCAGTAGGAGAAGGGAATATTTTACTTGATTTAGGGTTCTTGAAAATATCAGCAGCACAAGTGTTGGCAATTTCCATGATTGTATTATTAACTTATACCAATACACGTGGTGTAAAAGGTGGCAAAATTATTCAGTCGAGTTTTACGGTAACCAAACTTTTATCGTTGTTTGGTTTAATCATATTTGGATTCTTATTATCTAAACAAAGTTTTTGGGCACAGAACTGGCAGCATGCATTTACTTCTGTACAAGACTTGGGTGTTAAAAATGCCGTTGGAATATTAGAGCCTAGTGGTTGGCATCCTATTTCTGGTGCGGTTTTAATTGGTGCTATTTCTGCTGCTATGGTGGGTTCTATTTTTAGTAGCGATTCTTGGAACACCGTAACCTTTATTGCAGGAGAAATTAAAAATCCACAACGCAATATTGGATTGAGTTTGTTTTTTGGAACACTGATTGTAACACTAATTTATGTATCGGCTAATTTGATGTATTTGAATGTATTGCCATTGCAGCAAATTGCGTATGCAGAAAATGATCGTGTAGCAGTAGCAGCGGCAAATGCAATTTTTGGAAATGTGGGTACCATTGTAATAGCTGTGATGATTATGATTTCAACTTTTGGTTGTAATAGTGGTTTGATATTATCTGGCGCTAGGGTTTTTTATACCATGGCAAAAGACGGTTTGTTTTTTAAGAAAACAGGAGAGTTAAATAAAAATGCCGTTCCAGAATATGCTTTATGGATTCAGTGCGCAATGGCTAGTTTGTTGTGTTTAAGTGGTAAATACGGCGATTTGTTAACCATGGTGGCCTTTGTTGGAATTATTTTTTACGTATTAACTATTACAGGCGTATTTATTTTACGCAAAAAACTACCCAATGCAGAACGTCCTTATCGCGCATTTGGTTATCCTGTGTTACCTTTGATTTACATCGTATTAGCTATTGTATTTTGTGTAGGGCTTGTTTGGGCTTCTCCAACTTACTCTCTTTGGGGCTTAGGAATTACCTTAATTGGAGTTCCATTATATTACTTGGCCGTAAATAATCAAAAAAGAACGATGTAAAAATATGTCAACAGTAGATTTTAATACATTATTTGAACAGTTCAACCGATTGAAAGTAGCTATCGTAGGCGATGTAATGCTTGATACCTATTGGTGGGGCAATACAGACCGTATTTCGCCCGAAGCGCCTGTTCCGGTGGTTAGCTTGCAGAAAAAGGAAATGCGGGTAGGAGGGGCTGCTAATGTGGCTTTAAATACCTCATCGCTTGGTGCATCAACCACCATCATTTCAATTATTGGAGATGATGCAGATGGCATTGCATTAACTGCGCTATTGAATGGTCATGGCATTAACACAACAATGCTATTGACAAGTAAGGAGCGTATCACCACCAATAAAATGAGGGTGATGAGTCGAAACCAGCAAATGATGCGTTTAGATGCTGAAATTACTACTGATATAAGTGCTGCATTAGAATTAGAAATGATTAACAATGTTCGTACCTTATTTGAAACAAATTGTCCGGATGTTTTAATATTTGAAGATTATAATAAAGGCGTTTTAACAACCCATTTAATTGAACAACTAATTGCATTGTGTAAGGAGTTTGGTGTGGTTACTACCGTGGATCCAAAACGAAATAATTTTTTAGCGTTTAAAGGAGTGGATATTTTTAAGCCTAATTTAAAAGAAGTAAAAGAAGGGTTAAATGTATTGGTTAATAAAATCGACTTAAATACTTTAGATAAAATTCATACGGCTTTGCATGAGGTACTGGAACACCAAACATCACTAATCACTTTGTCTGAAAAAGGTGTTTTTTATCAAACGCAAAAAGAAGCTAAAATCATTCCAACCCATGTGCGCAGCATTGCTGATGTAAGTGGTGCAGGCGATACCGTCATTGCGGTTGCTTCACTTGTTTATGCGGCAACAAAAAATATACACTTAGCGGCTGAAATGGCCAATATTGCTGGTGGTTTGGTTTGTGAAGAAGTAGGAACAGCTGCTATAAATAAAACATTGTTTTTAAAGGAATGTATTTTTTTATTGCAATGAATTGAATCACAGAATTGAATGAATGTTATGCGAAAATATGCGGTAATTGTAGCTGGTGGATCTGGATTACGCATGGGCGCAGATAAACCCAAACAATTTTTATTATTACAAGGCAAGCCAATTTTATGGCATACGTTAAATGCTTTTTTAGCGGCCTTTTCAGATATTTCTATCAAACTCGTATTGCCATTAAATTTCATGAACGAGGGAAAACAATTAGTGGCATCATTCAATGAACCCGATAGCATTGAATTGGTTGCTGGCGGCGCAACACGTTTTGATTCTGTAAAAAATGGATTAAAAACCATTGACGCACCTGGTATTGTTTTTGTTCACGATGGGGTGCGTTGTTTGGTTTCTAAAGATCTAATTCATCGTTGTTATGAACAGGCTATTGAAAAAGGCAGTGCCATTCCAGCAATTGCAGCTACTGATAGTATTCGTATTGAAACAGAGCAACAGCAACAATATGTGGTAAATCGCGCGCAAGTTAAAATCGTACAAACGCCCCAAACATTTCAAACAGAAATTTTATTACCTGCATTTGAAAGGGAGTATCAAATAGAATTTACCGACGAAGCAACAGTGGTGGAAACTTCAGGTCAACAAGTTTTTTTAATAGATGGCGATTATCAAAATTTAAAAATCACTCGACCAATTGATTTATTTATAGCAGAACAAATTTTGCAAGACAAAACAAATTAGAAGTATTTTTCACAACGGCATTTTGTTGTCATTTCTAATTAATAAAATCAAACGAATTAAAATCATTAAAAAATAATATTATGCAAAGAAGAAATTTTATAAAAAATAGTTCCATTGCTAGTTTAGCACTTACAAGTTTTGGTATTGGATCAAGCAATAAAGCAATAGCTGCTAATGAGTTGATATCTGCTGATTTTGTTTTAGATGAAATAACCATAGATGCATTGCAAGAAAAAATGCGCTTAGGTTCACTTACAGCTGTTTCATTAACGAATATTTATTTAAAACGAATACAAGAAATTGACAAGTCTGGTCCTGCAATTAATGCAGTGATTGAATTAAATCCGGATGCATTATCAATTGCAGCAACACTAGACCAAGAAAGAATTGCAGGAAAACTTAGAGGCCCGCTTCATGGCATACCCGTTTTAATAAAAGACAATATTGATAGTGGAGATAAAATGATGACCACCGCGGGGTCGCTTGCATTAGTTGGAAATAAGGCGAGTAAGGATGCGTTTATCATAAAACAACTCAGAGAAGCGGGTGCTGTATTATTGGGTAAAACGAATTTAAGCGAATGGGCAAATTTTAGATCTTCTAGGTCTACCAGTGGATGGAGTAGTAGGGGTAAGCAAACCAAATGTCCGTATGTATTAGATAGGAATCCTTCTGGCTCAAGTGCAGGTTCTGGTTCGGCAACAGCTGCAAATCTTTGTGCTATTTCAATTGGTACTGAAACAGACGGCTCTATTGTATCGCCAGCATCTGTGAATGGAATTGTTGGTATTAAGCCAACTGTTGGTTTATGGAGTCGTTCAGGTATTATACCTATTTCTGCTACGCAAGACACAGCAGGTCCAATGGCAAGAACAGTTAGGGATGCGGCAATTTTGTTGGGAGCGCTTACTGGCATTGATACTGCAGATAATATTACAAAAGAAAGCCAAGGCAAAAGTTTTACAGACTACACAAAATTCCTTGATAAAAATGCATTAAAAGGCAAAAGAATTGGCATTGAAAAATCGCATTTAGAAGGGCATGAAGGAATTGTTGGTTTGTATCATCGAGCAATTGAACAAATGAAAGAATTGGGTGCTACAATTGTTGAAGTGGAAATTTTAAAACCATTGTCTAAATTAGGAAACGCAGAGTTTGAAGTCCTTTTGTATGAATTTAAAGATGGGCTTAATAAATATTTAAGTACTAGTAATACAACCACAAAATCATTACAAGATGTGATTGTTTTTAACAAAAAAAACGAGGCAACAGCAATGCCTTATTTTAAACAAGAAACCTTAATTAAAAGTGATGGTAAATCAGATTTGAATAGCAAAATTTATTTAGATGCGCTGGCTAAAACACTTGCAGTTAGAAAGGTTTTAACAGAAATGATAGATTCAAATAAATTAGATGCTTTATGTGGTGTAACGAATGGCTTGGCCTGTTGTATTGATTTAGCAAATGGAGACTACGATACAGGTTTCTCAATTTCTACACCTGCTGCTATTACTGGATTCCCGCATATTACAGTGCCAATGGGGTTTGTACAAGAATTGCCAATTGGTATTTCGTTTTTTGGAAAAGCATACACAGAGCCTGCGCTAATAGGTATGGCTTATGCTTATGAGCAAGTTTCAAAAAACAGAAAAGCACCAAAATTTATAAAGTCGATTATTTAATTGTTGGGGGTTGAAAATTGGTTGTCTAAAAAAAAGGCAATTCATAATAAAATGTAGAAACTTTTATTTATTTTAAATTCTAAAACCACAAAACATGAAAAAAACAAACATAGTTTATTGGTCAACCACTATACTTTTTACTGTATTTGATGGATTGATTCCTGCATTAACATCCAATACACAAATGGCCATTGATGGCATAAAGCATTTGGGTTATCCAGATCATTTTAGAACCATGCTTACTGTGTTTAAAGTTTTGGGTGCACTTGCATTAATACTTCCTGTTGTTAAAGGCCGATTAAAAGAATGGGCTTATGCTGGATTTACTTTTAGTTTAATTGCTGCTGCAGTATCAAATACAGTGGTGGAAGGTTTTGGCGGGGCAACTTTCTTTCCAATTATTGCCTTAGCCGTTTTAGCTGGCTCGTATTTTACGTATCATCAAAAAAACGCTACAACTTAAAATTCGTTTTATAAGTTCAGTAACAATTGTTACAGATAAAGAGCACAAAGAAGTTTTTCTTTGTGCTCTTTAATTATCAATATACTTGAGTTATGAAATACATCATAGTTGGAGCAGTTGCAGGTGGTGCTAGTACCGCTGCAAGACTAAGAAGAATGGATGAGTTAGCAGAGATTCTAATTTTTGAAAAAGGGGCTTATATATCTTACGCAAACTGTGGACTGCCTTATTATATTGGGGATATAATAAAAGATAGAAATAAATTATTTGTTCAAACTGCGGCATCTTTTAATAGGCGTTTTAATATTGATGTACGCGTTTCTACAGAAGTGCTTGCAATAGATGCAATTGCCAAAACCATTAGTGCAAAAAATCTAATAACAGGTGAAATATACGAAGAGACTTACGATAAATTAGTACTTTCTCCAGGTGCAGAGCCCATTAAACCGCCATTGCCTGGCATTAACCTTCCTGGTATTTTTACTTTAAGAAATGTTACAGATACCGATCAAATTAAAAATTTTGTAAATGCCCATTATTTAGGTAAAGCGGTGGTAATTGGTGGTGGGTTTATTGGATTAGAAATGGCTGAAAATTTGCAGCAATTAGGCATGCAAGTAAGCATAATTGAAATGGGTAATCAAATTTTAGCACCACTTGATTTTCCTATTGCAGCCATTGTTCAACAGCATATAAGATTGAAAGGGGTTGATTTGCGTTTAAAAACTGCTGTGTCGGGTTTTGAACAATCCGATAATGGCATTAAAGTATTGTTTAAAGAGGGAGAAGCAATTTATGCCGATATAGTAATATTATCAATTGGTGTTAAACCAGACACTAAGCTTGCACTAGCTGCTGGTTTGGAATTAGGTCCTGCCAAAGGAATTTTTGTGAATGAATATTTACAAACTTCAAATCCTGCTATTTATGCGGTAGGAGATGCTATAGAATTTGCCAATCCAATTACAGGGCAATCTATGAGTACTTATTTAGCAGGTCCTGCTAATAAACAAGGTAGAATTTGTGCAAATAATATGGTACTTGGTAATCAACAAAAATACAATGGCGCAATTAACAGCGCAATAGTTAAAGTGTTTGATATGACAGTGGCTACTGCAGGTACTGCGTCTAAACATTTAAAAATGGCCAACATTAATCATATTGTTTCTACTAATCATAGTGGATCACATGCAGGGTATTATCCTGGTGCAAAACAAATGGCCATTCAGATTGCATTTTCTCCCGAAGATGGACGTTTATATAGTGCACAGATTGCAGGATATGATGGGGTAGATAAACGCATTGATATTATGGCTTCTGTTATAAAACGTGCAAGTACTATTTATGAATTGGCAGAATTTGAACATGCCTACGCTCCGCCATATTCAAGTGCAAAAGATCCTGTAAATATGGCTGGATATGTTGCTGAGAATATTTTATTAAATCGATTAAAGGTTTTTTATTGGAATGATGTGGCCAACTTGCCGGTTGATAGTTTCTTGTTAGATGTAAGAACTGTTGCAGAATATGAAGCGGGTAAAATTGCAGGAGCAGTTAATATTCCAGTAGATGATATTCGTGCCCGCATGCATGGATTGCCAAAAGATACAACCATTTATATTTATTGCGAAGCAGGCTTAAGGGGATATTTAGCGCATAGAATATTACGCCAACATGGGTTTGAAAATATGTATAATTTATCGGGCGGATATGTTTCTTGGAAAGCGGCTACTGCAGAATCTTAAAGCTCATTTTTATTAGGTATTTTACTCATAGCTCTTTCTGCAATTGCAGTGATGCTCAAGCTAGGATTAACGCCAGGATTGGCAGATACCATGCTGCCATCACAAATAAGCATATTGGTGTAATTGAATACATGGTTGTTTTTATCAATCACACCTTCGGAAGCATCTTTTCCCATACAAGCACCTCCCAAAATATGCGCGGTAGTTGGAATGCCTAATAAGGTTTCTGTATGCGTAACCATTGCTTTTCCATTAATAATTTTTTCTACTTTATGTGCTAATTCTTGTGCTATAGGATTAAAAGCAGTAGGCGCATTGCCGCTATCTAGTTTTGTTTTTAATCGCCCAAAACCAGTTCTTTTAAAACTCAAACTGGAGTCTTTACTTTCCATGTATAGCAATATATGAGAGCGTTTACTCCAGTCATCAATAAAATAAGTTTTTAAATAATCGATGGGGTGCAGTACCAACTCTTTACACATTTTATACAATCGATTTACAATATTGGGTCCTTGAACCATGGGCGCCATGAAGAGTCTCCAAAAACCAGATCCTTCAGAATATTTAACGGGTTCAATGTGACGGCTTTCATCAATTTTAATGATAGAGCCGATGGCTATTCCTTCTGAAAAAGAAACATCATCTTGTGTGGTAACAGCAATTAAACTTTCTGAATTGGTGCGAATGCCAGAACCCAAAGTGTTCGATAAATTGGGTAATGAACTTTCTTTTAATTTGAGTAATAAATTCATAGTTCCCAAAACACCGCCAGAAAAAATAACTGCTTTTGATTTTATGGTAGTTTTTTTCTTGAATAATTTTAAAGAATCTTGGAAAGTAATTTCATATCCTTCGCTGCCATCATGGTTAATGGGCAATACATTTACAACTTCTTTTTCTGCAATAATTTCAGTGCCCAATTGTTGGGCTAAATACAAATAATTTTTATCGAGTGTATTTTTTGCATTGTACCTGCATCCAATCATACAACCTCCACATAAAATACAACCCGTTCTATCTGGCCCTTTTCCATTGAAATAAGGATCAGGTACGGTTACATTTGGTTGGCCAAAATACACTGCTACATTTGTTTTTTCGAATGCATCTTCTTTGCCAATTTCTTTGGCAAGCGTTTGCATCACTTTATCACTTCGGCTCATATAAGGATGTATTGATGCGCCCAACATTTTTTCTGCTGTATGATAAAATGGTTGCAAGGTGTTTTCCCAGTCTTCTAATCCTTTCCAATGGCCAGTATTATAAAATTCCGATTTAGGAACAGGTAATGTATTTGCGTAAACAACAGAACCACCGCCAACTGCAACGCCACTTAAAACGGCCACATGTCTATAAAAAGTTAATTTGAACAAGCCTTGTAATCCAAAACTTGGTAGCCAAAGCCATTTGCGTAAGTTCCAGTTTGTTTTTGGAAAATCACTAGGGTGGTTAAACCATTTACCTTTTTCTATTACCAATACTTTATACCCTTTTTCGGCCAGTCGGAGCGCCGATACAGATCCGCCAAATCCACTGCCGATAATAGTGTAATCGTAATCGTAGTTATTAGAATGGCTCATAATGATTTTTTCGGTAATTAAATTTAAGGATTTGAATTTGTATTGGCGAATTCATTTTTGTTTAAAAAACAAAACACTAATATTTTGAACTTTTAAAATAATTAGTTGTTATTTTAAGGTACAAATAAAATTATTTTTAATAATTATAAAATTTAAATATGAATCTTTCAAATAATAAAATATTAATCACTGGTGGAGGATCAGGCATAGGATTAGGTTTGGCAAAACAATTTCTTGCAGAAAACAATACGGTAATTGTTTGTGGTAGAAGGGCTTCTGTTTTAGCGGAATTGACAGATCAATTTCCTGCTATTATTACTAGGGTATGTGATTTATCAATTGCCTCTGAGAGAGAAGCTTTGTATGAGTGGATTTTGGCAGAACACAGTGATTTAAATGTATTGGTAAACAATGCAGGCATTCAACAATGGATGGATATTGCTGATCCTGATTTTTATTTACGCGCTAAAGAAGAATTGGCAATTAATATTGAAGCGCCTTTACATTTAACAGCACTCTTTATTAAACTATCTAATTTAACAACGGTAATTAATACTACTTCAGGCTTGAGTTTTACGCCACTTGCAAAAGTGTCAACTTATTCTGCGTCAAAAGCTTATTTTCATTCATTTACATTGTCTTTACGTGCTTTATTGTCACCCAAAAATATTGAAGTGATTGAACTAATTCCGCCAGCTATTAATACAGATTTAGGAGGCAAAGGCATACACGATGCAGCCCCTCCAGTAGCTGAATTCATTCCAGCAATTTTTGCGCAACTCAAAGAAGGTAAATCTGAATTGACATATGGTTTCAGTGAAGCAATGACTAAAGCTGGACCAGTTGAATTACAAGCAGCTTTCAATAGAATGAATGGAACTGATTTTCAAGTTAAATAGTAACAAGATTCTTAATATGTTTAAAGCTATTAATAACGACTTATAGACAGTCAATTTTTTTATCTACATAATTTGTAGTTTTGCCTCTATTAAAATTATATTCGTTGCATGAGTCAGCCTAAATTGGTCCTTTTTACTTTTTCACTATTCATAGGGTTGATTTTATTGGCGCAACCTCCTAAAAATTTCCCAATTCCTACAGGGAATCCTAACCAATTGTTTTTTTTACAACGAACAGCAAATATCAATACGCTTATATATGAATTGAATATAAAGAATGGTGAATTGGTAGTTGAAGAGCCCGTTCATGTTTTTTGGATTCGTTATACGGAAGGTGGCGTTCATGAAGAACTTAATTATATCCAAAGAAATTTTGCTTATGGGATTAAGTCGAAAGCTGTTTCAAAAGACAGTTATGAGTTGCATTTTGTATCGTACAAGAAAAAAATATTATATCTAAAAAAATCCGTTGACAATAAATTCCATATTTATACCGGCATAAATTCAAAGGAAATGGTCTTACACCAAATCTATGTAAAAGTCAATGGTGGTGCATTTTGGACACCTAATATTGAATATGTTGAATTCAAAGGCGTTGACCCAACTACAGGCGTTGAAGTGGTAGAAAGAATGAAAATTTAATTTGCATTTAATTGTTTGAAACTAGATAACTTAGTACAAACATTTATAAAATGCCTACTTCATTTAAACAATTTTTTGTCTTTTTATTTTTAGCCTTTTCTATTACAGCAATTGCGCAGCCTTCTCGATTTAGCACCAGACTTTATACCACAAACACTGGCGATACTTTGCGATATAGACAGGCTAACCCCGATAATGCTAGCGGTAAAAAATATCCTTTAATTATTTTCTTACACGGTTCTGGTGAGCGTGGTAATGACAACGAAGCACAGTTGAAATGGGGTGTTATGAATTTTGTAACGGATCAAATGATGCTTAATCATCCTGCATTCATTATAGCACCACAGTGTCCTAATAATAATGGTTGGTCTAATTTTACCCGCCCTAAAAATACGGCTGATTCACGCATGAATGCTGAGCCTTTAAAGCCAATGGCCTTGGTTTTAGCGCTAATTCAAGACCTAATAAAAAAACAACAAATTGATACCAATCGCATCTATATAACGGGCTTGTCTATGGGAGGATTTGGCGTTTATGATGCCATAATGCGTAATCCACATTTATTTGCAGCAGCTGTTCCTGTATGCGGTGGAGGAGATATTAGCCTTGCACCTACAATTGCACACCTGCCTATATGGATTTTTCATGGTGCTAATGATCCTACTGTTAGTCCTGCTTATTCGGTTGACATGTTGAATGCCTTAACTAAAGCTGGAGCGCACCCTGGTATCACTTTTTACCCAGGAGTGGGGCATCTTTCATGGCTAGGGGCTTATGCAGATCCAGTTATGATTGAATGGTTGTTCAGCCAACACAAATAGTTTTTTATTGCTTAAATGCCCCTGCTTAGGGGCATTTTTATGCAAACAGGACAGTGCGTGACGCATAAGGGCAATAGTTTGATTACTTTTAAAACTCGATTATTTGCCATCATAAAAAACGTAACTAATGCAAGCTATTCTTGGAATTTTCTTTCATTTTATTGGGGGCTTTGCCTCTGGTAGCTTTTATATGCCTTATAAAAAAGTAAAAGGCTGGGCTTGGGAGAGCTATTGGATTGTAGGCGGAATCTTTTCGTGGTTAATTGTACCGCCATTGGCGGCGTATTTAACTATTCCTGGCTTCACAGAAATTATTAAACAAACTAGTGTTTCAACTTTAGGCATTACCTACTTTTTTGGGGTACTTTGGGGCATTGGTGGTTTAACTTATGGCTTAGGTGTTCGCTACTTGGGTGTTTCATTAGGTAGTAGTATTATACTGGGTTTGTGTATGGTGTTTGGCGCTATTATTCCTTCTATTTATTATGATATTTTTCCTAAAGTAGACAAAGACACTTTTTCTATGTTGGTTTCGGCTAAATGGGGCATTACTGTTTTGTCTGGATTGGCATTATGTGTGGTAGGAATTATTGTTGCTGGAAAAGCAGGCATGATGAAAGAAAAACAACTTTCTCAATCAATAGCTACAGACCCACATGGCATGGAAATAAAATCTGAATATAAATTTGGATTGGGCATGTTTGTGGCTATTGTATCTGGTGTATTAAGTGCCTGTTTTAATTTTGGATTAGAATCAGGAAAGCCAATGGCTAATACTGCTAATGAAATATGGAAACTAGCTCATGTGGGAGAAGGGAATTTCTTGTACCAAAACAATGTTACTTATGTAGTAATACTTTGGGGCGGTTTAACTACCAATTTTATTTGGTGTATGATATTAAATGCACGAAACAAAACTTTTGCAGATTATACCAATAAAAAAACACCATTATTAAGTAATTATGTTTTTGCTGCATTAGCTGGTACTACATGGTTTTTACAATTCTTCTTTTATGGTATGGGAGAAAGTAAACTAGGCAATGGTGCAAGTTCTTGGATTTTACACATGGCTTTTATTATTTTAGTGGCCAATATGTGGGGATTGATTTTAAAAGAATGGAAAGGAGTTAGCAAAAAAACAATTGGAACAATTATAGCAGGTATTGTAATTATTATTTTATCTGTTTTACTTGTTGGATATGGCAATGCTATTAAGCCAATCAAATTATAATTTGATTGTTGGAAGATATTTTATAAAATGTAAATGAGTTATGAGCAACGTAAGAAAAGATTTTAAACAAGTAAGTTATTTATGGGATGATGCAGTAGCTGCATCAATGGCTGGCGATGAAGTAGCCTTATTAGTGTATCGTTCTAATTTATTAGGAGCAGATCTTCGATTAACCAATTATGGCGGAGGCAATACATCCTGCAAGGCAAATGCCATTGATCCTGTTTCAGGAAAAGAGTCTGAAGTAATGTGGGTGAAAGGAAGTGGCGGAGACCTTGGTACTATGAAGCGCAATGGTTTGGCTGCATTATATGTAGACAGGTTTCGTAGTTTAAAAAATGTGTATCGTGGACTAGATCATGAAGACGAAATGGTGGCTTTATTTAACCATTGTATTTACGATCTTGATTCGAAAGCACCTTCTATTGATACGCCTTTACATGGATTTCTTCCATTTAAACATATCGACCATTTACATCCTGATGCAGCAATTGCAATAGCAGCAGCAAAGGATGGTGAACAAATTACCAAAGAATTATTTGGCGGTAAAATTGGATGGGTTAAATGGCAAAAACCAGGTTTTGATTTAGGTCTTCAATTAAAACAATGCCTAGATGAAAATCCAGGTATTCGTGGTATTATGTTGGGTTCTCATGGTTTATTTACTTGGGGCGATACAGCATACGAGAGTTATATAAATACTTTAGAAGTAATAGAAATTTGTGCCAATTATTTAGAAGAAAAAATTAGTAAACAAACCGCTGTGTTTGGGGGTCAAAAATTGCAGTCATTAGATGCTACTAATAGTTTGAATGTTGCAGCAGCAATAGCACCAGTATTGCGTGGATTTTGTTCTTCTCAAACAAAAATGATTGGTCATTTTACCAATGATACAAGGGTATTGGAATTTGTAAATTCTAATGACTTAGTAAGATTGGCAGCAATGGGCACTAGTTGTCCGGACCATTTTTTAAGAACAAAAATTTCTCCATTAGTATTGAATTTGGCTATTGATGAAGACTTGTTGGATATAGAAAAATTAAAAGCAAAAATTAGTCCGCTATTTGACGACTACCGTGAAATGTATGCGCAATATTATAACAATTGCAAACACCCTAATAGCCCTGCTATACGTGATGCAAATCCAGTTGTAATATTATATCCAGGAGTGGGGATGTTTACATTTGCAAAAGACAAACAAACAGCAAGGGTTGCAGCAGAATTTTATATTAATGCTATCAATGTAATGAAAGGTGCAGAAGCCATTTCTGAATACACTTCATTGCCACGTCAAGAAGCATTTAATATAGAATATTGGTTATTAGAAGAAGCCAAATTGCAACGCATGCCTCGCCCTAAATCTTTAAGTGGAAGGGTTGCATTAATTACAGGAAGTGGTGGCGGAATAGGAAAGGCTATTGCCAAAAGATTTGCAGAAGAAGGTGCTTGTGTTGTTTTAAATGATAATAATGCAGAGCGCTTGGCCGAAGCAAAAACTGAATTCATTGCTTTATTTGGTAAGGATAGTGTGGCTGCCGATATTTTAGATGTAACCGGCGCTAGTACAATTGATAATACCATACAAACTGCTGTATTGGCTTTTGGAGGGATTGATATTGTAGTAAATAATGCAGGACTTTCAATTTCAAAAACAATTGAAGACCACACAGAAAAAGACTGGGATATTTTATATGATGTATTAGTGAAAGGTCAGTTTTTGGTTACCCAAAAAGGAATTGCCATTATGCGCAAACAAAATTTTGGGGGAGATGTAATTAATATTGTTAGTAAGAACGCACTAGTAAGCGGGCCTAATAATGCTGGTTATGGATCGGCTAAAGCGGCCCAATTGCATTTAAGTAGATTGAATGCAGCCGAATTAGGGAAAGATAAAATTCGTGTGAATGTTGTAAACCCAGATGCTGTAATTTCAGGTAGTAATATTTGGAGTGGAGGTTGGGCAGAAGGTAGGGCTAAAGCATATGGTATTACAATAGAAGAATTGCCAAAATATTATGCAGGCCGTACTTTACTAAATGAAATCATTTTACCTGAAGATATTGCCAATGCATGTTTTGCATTTGTTGGGGGCTTGTTGAAAAAATCTACAGGTAATGTTTTAAATGTTGATGGCGGTATTGCCAATTCGTTTGTTCGTTAAAACTATTGTATATGCTAGTTGAAAAAAATAAGATTGCATCGCACAATGATTCTTTGCTGTCTGCACACAAAAGAAAGTTTGATTTTTCTGCTTCAGAAATAACGAATGTTGATACTGTTATTCAAAAAATAATTGATTTTAATATTGCCATTCCAAGTTGGGCACTAGGCACTGGTGGTACACGTTTTGGTAGATTCTCTGGCACAGGCGAGCCAAGGTCTTTAGAAGAAAAAATGGAAGACGTTGGGTTACTACATGCATTGAATCAATCTAGCGGAGCCATATCCCTGCATATACCTTGGGATATACCTGAAAACTATGCAGCCATTAAAAAATTAGCAAGCGATTATGGATTGCAATTTGATGCAGTTAATTCAAATACATTTCAAGACCAACCTAATCAACCGTTGAGCTATAAATTTGGCTCATTACAGCATGTAAATAAATCGGTACGTAAACAAGCAATCGACCACAATATTGAAGTAATCAAACACGGAGTAGAATTAGGTTCTAGAGCATTGACTGTTTGGTTAAGTGATGGCAGTACTTTTCCTGGTCAATTAAATTTTAGAAAAGCATTTCAAAATACACTCGAAGGCTTAGAAGAAATTTATGGTGCACTGCCAAATGATTGGAAAATGTTTGTTGAATACAAATGTTGCGAACCAAACTTTTATTCAATGACTGTTGGTGATTGGGGACAATCTTTATTATATGCCAATAAATTAGGAGAGAAAGCGGCCACATTGGTAGACTTAGGCCATCATTTACCCAATGCCAATATTGAACAAATTGTTTCATTATTATTGATGGAAGGAAAACTTGGTGGATTTCATTTTAATGATAGCAAATACGGAGACGATGATTTAACTGTTGGTAGCATGAAACCCTATCAGCTATTTTTAATTTTCAATGAACTAGTAGAAGGAATGGATGCAAGAGGCATGAATCACGCCAAAGACCTTGGTTGGATGATTGATGCTAGTCATAATGTGAAAGATCCATTAGAAGACTTGTTACAGTCTGTAGAAGCCATTCAAATAGCTTATGCACAAGCGCTTTTAGTAGATCGTAAAGCATTGGTGTTAGCACAAGACAATAATGATGTAGCTACTGCGCAAGAAATATTGCAAGATACTTTTAGAACAGATGTACGTTCAATTGTTGCAGAAGCGAGGCTAAGAACTGGTGGGGCATTGAATCCAATTCAATTCTTTAGATCAGAAAAAGTAAGAGAGCAATTAACCAAGAATCGCGGCAGTAAATCAGTAGCAACAGGTTTATAATGCAGGCAACTCCAGTCATACTAATTTTTGATATTGGAAAAACCAATAAGAAACTTTTATTGTTAGATGAAGACTATCAATTAGTTCACGAGGTTGCTACACAATTCAATGAAATAACAGACGAAGATGGTTTTGCTTGTGAAGACCTCAATAAATTAACCAATTGGATAATAGCGGAATTTCAAGGTTTATTAACAAACGATGCGTTTGAAATTAAAGCAGTTAATTTTTCGGGATATGGTGCGAGTTTTGTTTATCTCGATGAATCAGGTAAGCCATTGTTGCCATTATATAATTATTTAAAGCCTTATCCGCCTGCGCTTAGTAAACAGTTTTACAAAGCATATGGCGGAGAAAGTATGTTGGCCAAACAAACTGCATCACCTGTATTAGGTAGTTTGAATGCTGGTTTGCAATTGTATCGAATTAAATACGAAAAGCCAACCATTTACAATCAAATAAAATATGCATTGCATTTGCCGCAATACTTAAGTTTTATTTTAACTAAAACCTATCATACAGATTTAACTAGCATTGGTTGTCACACACATCTTTGGGATTTTCAAAATAGTAGTTATCATCATTGGGTGAACAAAGAAGGCATAGATAGTAAATTGGCACCAATAAAAAATAGCGATTCAATAGCAGGAACAATTAATGGTGGAATTCAAGTAGGAGTAGGATTGCATGATAGTTCTGCCGCATTGATTCCCTATTTAGTTTCATTTACAGAGCCATTTGTTTTATTAAGTACGGGCACATGGTGTATTACATTGCATCCGTTTAATCATACCATATTATCGGACTACGAATTACACCAAGATTGTTTGTGTTATTTGTCATATAAAGGATTGCCCGTTAAAGCGTCTAGATTATTTGCTGGATATGAACACGAACAACAAGTAAAAAAACTTGCAGCACATTTTAACCAACCAGCTGATTATTATAAAACTGTAGCATTCAATGCGGCATTATTAACTCCGCCTAAAAAAATAGCGAAGACAACAAAAAAACTCACTGGAGAAATAATGCTGCAACAATCTGCATTTGTAGCAAGAGCGCTTTCGGACTTTGCAAATTACGAAGCAGCTTACCACCGATTAATTGCAGATATCATTGATCAACAAACTAAGAGCACTAATTTGGTATTAAGTGGATCAATGGTAGAAAATATTTTTGTTGATGGTGGATTTAGTAGCAATCCTGTTTATATGAATTTGCTAGCAGCTGCTTTTCCAAATAACAAAGTTTCTGCAGCATCTGTTCCACAAGCATCATCAATTGGTGCAGCATTGGCCATTCATCAATATTGGAATACAAAACCTTTTCCTAGAAATTTGATTCAGGTGCAATAGTTCTGGCAGGTTGCTTGATTTGTAAATTGATATATAATATTCCTACACACATTATTAACGCTGCCGTAAATAGCATAATATCAATTTTTGGTATAATGATATAATCTAATGCTGCTATGCCTTGTGTCATTAAAAGTGTTTCATTAATAATAATTCCGGCAACAAATATCCGCACACCTAAAAGCATTTTTTTATGATAGTTGTGTTTGGAGATTAATAAAATATATCCTACTAAAAAAATAGTAATAACACCAAGTAATACAAGGTGCAAGTATCCAATAACAATTGGCCTAAATCCAAATGCAAGTTGACTTAGGGATGGGTATGTAGAACCTAGTTGTAAACATAATTTTATTGTGAGTGCTATTGCCGATAACACAAAAAGCCATGCTGTGTTTTTAGGAAAATAAATAGTAAGAAAAAGGCTGTTCTTTTTTAATATCAATAAAAAATAGAGCCATCCAATAAATTGAGCTAAGGCTGCTAATATGACTATTAAATATAAAGTGCTAGGAAGCTGTAACCAAAGTGTAGAAAGAAGGAATGCAGGTATACAAGCAATTGAAAAAAGCCAGAAAACAAGTTTTAGTTGTTTTTGAACGTTTGGTATTTGCTCCACAATTGTATTTAATAAACCCATACCTGCAAAAAAGAACCATCCATTGTATTGAAAGTGTAAATAGAAATATACAGCAATCAAATACCAATTTTGTTCTAAGTTTTTTGTTGCCATCATAATAGCAAGCGCAAATGCACCAATAGAGGATAAAGCGTTACAAATAATTGCCATTTTAAACCATAAATGACTAATAGAAAATGTAGGTATTTTGTTTAGGTCTTTCCAATAAAGAATGGAAAATATATACGAGATGATAATTGATAAACTAGAAAAACCAATAGACCAAAAGCCATATCCTTGTATTGCAAAACTTATAAGCATTCCGTATGCCGAAATTAAATTGGCAGCAATTAAAATAGCATATTTTTTATTTAATATTTCCTTAGACTTCGAGGATAGATAATGCAAAAGTGCTACCATTAGCGCATGTGATATCCATCCTGTAAAAGCAAAATGAGAATGTGCGTGTAACAGGTGTTTTTGATCTATAAATGGGAAAGAAAAAGCTATCTTATACCTAAGAATAACGCCAATAAAAGAAACCAAAAATAGATTTATAAATGCATACCTAATTGAACGATAAAAGCCGAATTCCATACCCATTATTTAACGCAAAATAATGGGTAGTAATTAAAGAATAGTATGATTCTAATCATATCACTAACAAAACACCTTTCCTTTTTCAATGATTAAACTGCCTTTATTGTGCATACTTCTAATTGTGCGAATAACTGTTTCAACCCTTAATCCTGTCATATCAGCTATTTGTTGTCTGGTTAGTTTTAGCTGATTGCATTTTGGGCAGAAATTTTTATTTTCCGACTTTAAATAATTAATTAGTGTAGCTATTCGAGCCTCTGGAGCGTGCAGTGCAATCGTTTTTAATAGTAAAAATTTAAATCGAACACGTTTTGCTAAAAGTTTGGTGAAGGAAAAGTGTATTTCAGGATTCTCTTTTATAAGTTGTAAAAAACTTGCTTTATGTAATCTAATAATTACTGAATCTTCTTCAGCCAATGCTGTTGCTGCATATATTCCATCGTCAAATAGAGGAATCTCTCCAAAGCATTCTCCGGCTTCAATAATTGTTTGAATAAATTCTTTTCCTTCATCGTCTATATTTACCCATTTAACCCTGCCAGAAACTAATTGGGTATAAAAATGACACTGTGTGCCTTCTTTAAAAATAATATCTCCAGTGTTCAGTTTTTTATAAACAGCACCCCAAGCAAGTAGTAAATCGGTATTAATCATTGAGTTGAGATTATTTTTTGTTCAATGAAATTATCTTTTCAATGCATCATTTTAGCTGACGCTTGAAGGCTGTAGATATGATTAATATCATGTTTTGCCCTTTTTGTATTGAATCTGGGCTTTTAATTTTCTTTATAAATAGGTATATGATTCCACGCATAAAATGAAAAAAAATAGCGCTGTAATCTTGTGCTATTAAATTATCATTTATAAAAATCAATAAGTATGAAGCAGTTTTTTTTGGCAACAATTATTTTAGTTGGTATTTACGCTTGTGGAAATCAAGATGGTGCAACTGCTAGCGCCACAGTTAAGTCAGAAGCAACAGACAATTCTTCTTATGATCCTAATAGAGGAGAAGGGAAATTTAAAACAGTTGATGTTTCAGATAAATTAAATACAACAATGGCTGATAAAGGCCTTAAGATCTTTTCTGTAAAATGTATTAGTTGTCATAAAACAACTGCAGAAAAATTAGTAGGTCCTGGTTGGACTGGTGTTACAAAAAGATATACAGCTCCTTGGATTATGAATTTTATTACCAATACAGATGCCATGATTACAAAAGATCCTAAAGCACAGGCGCAGTTAGAAATTTGCTTAGTTCGTATGCCCAATCAAAATTTATCGGATGATGATGCTAGGAATTTATATGAATATATGCGTAAGAATGATGGCATAAAATAGTTTTTGTTTCAGTATAAACAATCAGATTAAAACTTTCTGATGTTGTATTAACCATTTAATTGTTATAGTATGAAAAAAAATCAAATAAGTGTACTTGCAACTGCTGCTTTTACACTTCTATTCGGGATTCAATCTTGCAAACCAAAAAATGCTGGTAATGCAGTTAGTGCCGATGCGGCTTCAAAAGCCTATGTGGCACCAGGTAAGTATGATAGTTATTATAATTTTGTTTCAGGTGGCTTTAGTGGTCAGATGGCTGTTTATGGATTACCTAGTGGTAGACTATTAAGAGTAATCCCTGCTTTTTCAGTTGATCCAGAAAAAGGATATGGTTATAGTGAAGAAACCAAACCAATGTTAAATACCTCTCATGGATTTGTGCCATGGGATGATTTACACCATCCAGAAATGTCTCAAACAAATGGCGAAATAGATGGTCGTTGGGTTTTTGGAAATGCAAATAATACACCACGTGTAGTGCGTATTGATTTAACAACTTTTAGAACCGCAGAAATTATTGAATTACCAAATAGTGCAGGTAATCACTCTTCTCCATTTATTACTGAAAATACAGAGTATGTTGTTGCTGGCACAAGGTTTAGTGTCCCTCCAGATAATGTAAATGGAGACGTTCCTATTAATACGTATAAACAAAATTTCAAAGGGACACTAAGTTTTATTAGCGTAGATAAAGGCGATGGTAAAATGGAAATTGCTTTTCAAATTCAATGTCCTGGAGTTAATTTCGATTTAAGTCATGCAGGTAAGGGTAAGTCACACGGTTGGTTTTTCTTTAGTTGTTACAATACCGAACAAGCTAATACGCTGTTAGAAGTAAACGCCTCTCAACGTGATAAAGATTTTATCATGGCTGTCAATTGGAAAAAAGCAGAAGAGTACCTAAAGGCAGGAAAAGGTAGAAAACAAGCTGTGAAGTATGCTAGTAATAGATATAATGAAAAAACACATACAGCAACTTCAACCATAAAAACAGAAGTTATTGTATTAGATTCAAAAGAATTAAAAGATATCTGTTATATGATTCCTTGTCCTAAATCGCCACATGGTTGTGATGTTGATCCTACAGGAGAGTATATTGTTGGTAGTGGTAAATTAGCAGCATTGATTCCTGTATTTAGTTTTGATAAAATTATCAAAGCCATTGCTAGCAAAGATTATATTGGAGAGTACGATGGTATTCCTGTAATTAAATACGAAGCTGCTTTATATGGCGAAGTAAAAAAGCCAGGACTAGGGCCTTTGCACACCGAATTTGATGGTAAAGGAAATGCCTATACTTCTTTTTTTGTATCTAGTGAAGTTGTTAAATGGAATATCAAAGATTTAAAAGTATTAGATAGAGTACCTACTTATTATTCTGTCGGACATATTTGTATTCCAGGAGGTGATAGTAAAAAACCTTCTCCAAAATATTTAATTGCATACAACAAAATTACTAAAGATCGTTATTTGCCTACTGGTCCTGAACTAGCACAGAGTGCGCAGTTATATGATATAAGTGGTGATAAAATGCAATTAATACTTGACTTTCCAACTATTGGAGAGCCACACTATGCACAAGCAGTTGAAGCTGAAATTATTCGAAAGAATTCTGTGAAATTTTATAAAATAGAAGAGAATGAAAACAAATATGTTTCAAAAGGAGAAGGTGCTACAAAAGTAGTTAGAGAAGGAAATAAAGTACATATTTATATGACTGCAATACGTTCTCACTTTTCGCCTGATAATATTGAAGGAATTAAAATGGGGGATGAGGTATATTTTCATGTGACCAATTTAGAACAAGATTGGGATGTGCCACATGGATTTGCTGTTAAAGGCGCCGTTAATTCTGAATTATTAATCATGCCAGGTGAAACACAAACACTAAAGTGGTCACCAGACCGTGTAGGTATGTTCCCTATTTATTGTACGGATTTTTGTAGTGCATTACACCAAGAAATGCAAGGATATGTTAGAGTATCTCCTGCAGGAAGTTCTGTGCCATTAACCTATAGTTTAGGTACTAATTTGCCTAAAGAAACAGCAAAGAATAAATAGTATTAAAGAAAATTGGGTTCTAAAAAATCAGGGTGTGTCAAAACTAAAAAGCTACACTGAGCATTGTGTAAACGAATAGATGTATCCATCAGTTATCCAATTCAAATGAGGCTGACTCATACTTTTGAGACAGCCTCTTTTGAATTGTATTTTCTGTAATTATATTAAAATTGAGGTATGCAGATTTTAAAAAAAAGCACAAGAATAGTACTATTAATTTGTGCTATTGCATTGTTAATGGTGTTGATTCTTCCAATCTGGCGAATTGAATTAAATGCGCCACAATATCCTGAAGGTTTGATGATGCTAATTTTTGCCAATAAATTAGGTGGGAGTGTAGATATCATTAATGGACTCAATCATTATATTGGTATGAAAACTTTACACGAGAAAGATTTCTTAGAATTCCAGGTCATACCAGGTATTATTATTTTCTTTAGTGTTTTCTTTATGTTGGCAGCGTTTGTGGGTAAACGTAAATTGATGAATGTATTATTAGTATGTTTTCTATTGTTTGGTATTATTGCAATGATTGATTTTTGGAGATGGGAGTATCAATACGGACATGATTTAAATCCTGATGCTGCCATCCGTATTCCAGGCATGGCTTATCAGCCGCCATTAATAGGGTTTAAACAGTTATTAAATTTTGGAGCTTATTCAGTTCCTGATATTGGGGGTTGGATATTTGTTTTGGTTGGCCTTGCTTTATTGGGCGTAGTTGTGTTTGAACAAAAACGTGTTAACCAATATTTAAAAATTAGAAATACACATTTAGTGCTGCTTTTTTTGACATTGGGTTTATTCAGTTGTAAGATTCAAGCAGATCCAATAAAATTAGGTAGAGATAATTGTCATTTCTGTAAAATGACCATATCTGATAATAAGTTTGGTTCAGAAATTATTACAAAAAAAGGCAAGGTGTATAAATTTGATGATACGCAATGTATGATCAGTTTTTTGCAGACTAATTTTCTAGAAAAAAAAGAGATTGGTCAATTATATTTAGTTGACTTTAGTGGTTCACATGCGTTGTTGAAAGCAGCAGATGCTTATGTTTTAAAAAGCGATTTATTTGCTACTCCTATGAAAGGTTACTACGCTGCATTTAGTAATTCAAATACAATGCAGCAAATTCAATTGCAATACAAGGCCGAAAAAGTTTCATGGAATGAGTTGATACAATGAAAATGATATGCTATATATTGTCATTACTCATTTGTGTTGATTCCTTTGGAACAAATGTTTTATGTGTTGGCAAATCGAAACAATTCATTTCAATAACTACTGCTATAAATTCAGCAATTGCTGGAGATACGGTAGTAGTATATCCTGGACATTATTACGAAAAAAATTTAGTTGTAAATAAGAGGATATATTTAAAAGGCATTGATTATCCTGTGTTGGATGGTCAAAAAAAATATGAAGTAATATCAGTTAAAGCCAATGGCGTTGTGGTTGACGGATTTAAAGTCATTCATTCTGGTGTGTCAAGTATAGAAGATTTGGGCGGTATTAAAATCTATGATAGCAGGGATGTTGTAATTAAGAACAATATATTAGACGATACTTTTTTTGGCATATATACACAATATGGTAAAAATTGCACCATACAAAATAACCAATTACATGCAAATAATGTAGAAGAGCAGCAAAGTGGTAATGGGATACATTGTTGGAAAAGCGATAGTATGAAAATTATTGGAAATACTATTACCGGACATAGAGATGGTATATATTTTGAGTTTGTAACCAATTCAATTATATGGAGGAATACCTCCTTTAAAAATATTCGATACGGGTTGCATTTTATGTTTTCGAACAATGATGCTTATATCGCAAATTTATTTACAGGCAATGGTGCAGGCGTGGCTGTTATGTTTTCGCATGGTGTAAAAATGTTCAGTAATTCATTTCAAGAGAATTGGGGTGATGCATCGTATGGTTTACTATTAAAAGAAATTTCAGATAGCTATATAGAAGGGAATGTATTTAACAAAAATACTAGTGGCATTTTTATGGAAGGTGCGAGCCGTATACTATTGAAAAAAAACAGCTTCGAAAATAATGGTTGGGCCATTAAAATTCAAGCTAGTTGTATGGAAATAGAAGTAGTTAATAATAATTTTATTGGAAACACTTTTGATGTGGCTACTAATGGTTCTTTAGTATTAAACACATTTAACAATAATTATTGGGATAAATATGATGGGTATGATTTAAATAAAGATCGAGTAGGAGACATACCTTATCATCCTGTAAGTATGTATTCGATGATTGTTGAAAAATACCCTACAGCAATGATTTTATTTAGAAGTTTTATAACTGCTTTATTAGACAAGACTGAAAAAATAATTCCTAGTATTACGCCTGAAGGATTAAAGGACAATAAGCCACAAATGAAAAGACAGTTTTAATAAATTATTTTATGATTATAGCCTCTAATGTCACAAAAAAATTTGGAAAACTATCAGCCTTAAACAATGTTAGTTTAACCTGTAATAAAAGAGAGTGTATAGCGCTTGTTGGTCCGAACGGCAGTGGTAAAACAACAATTATTAAAAGTATTTTAGGAATGGTAGTTCCTGATTCTGGCTTTATTACATTTAATGGGAACAATATTTTGCACGATTGGCATTATAGAAATCATATTGGATATATGCCACAAATAGGCAGATATCCAGATAATATGACTATTGGAGATATTATAGAAATGATGAAGGACATTCGTAGTGATGCTATTTCATTAGATGATGATTTGATTGTATCATTTGGGTTAATTGATTTATATAACAAACGGATGCGTACACTTTCTGGCGGAACACGTCAAAAAGTAAGCGCTTGTTTAGCATTTCTATTTAATCCTAGTGTACTGATTTTAGATGAACCTACAGCAGGGTTAGATCCAGTCTCTTCTGAAATATTTAAAGAAAAGATTATATCCGAAAAAAATAAGGGCAAATTAATTTTAATAACATCTCATGTATTAAGTGAATTAGATGAATTAGTTACGCAACTTATTTATATGCAAGATGGACAATTACTTTTTCATAAAACCATTGACCAATTATGTTTTGATACAGGTGAAAAGAAATTAACAAAAGCTGTTGCAACTGTAATGGGGCAATCTAAAATTCAATCAATTGGTTTATAATAAGACTTTAGTATGAAAAAAATAATAAAATATGTTATAACAGATATTCTAAGAAACAGGATTATGTTATTTTATACATTGTTTTTACTAGTAACAACTTTTAGTGTATTCAGTTTAGATGAGAATCCTTCAAAAGGACTACTTAGTATGTTGAATATAATTCTATTAATAGTACCATTAGTAAGTATTATGTTTTCAACTATTTATTTATATAATAGTACTGAATTTATTGAGTTGCTTGTTAGTCAACCGATAAAAAGAAATACTATTTGGCTTAGTTTATTTATTGGTTTGGCTGCTTCATTTTCATTTTCAATATTAATTGGCATAGGGATACCAATTTTAATTTTCCAACCCAATGGAATAGGTTTTATGTTGATTGGTATTGGAATTATTTTAAGCAATGTTTTTGTAGCAATTGCCATGTTAGCTAGTGTAAAAACAAGGGATAAGGCAAAAGGGATAGGATTTGCCATATTGGTTTGGTTGTATTTTACTATTCTTTTTGATGGGTTAGTATTGTTTTTTCTTTTTCAATTTGCTGATTATCCCTTAGATAAAATAATGATAATTATTAGTTCTTTTAACCCAATTGATTTATCGAGGATTTTAATTTTATTGCAATTAGATGTATCTGCAATGATGGGTTACACTGGCGCAATCTTTAAAGATTTTTTTGGAACATCTTCTGGAATGATTATATCATTTTCTGTTTTACTGTTTTGGGTATTTTTTCCTGTATTTATTTCAATTAAAAGTTTCAATAAAAAGGATTTATAAAATAATATCATTTCATTTATAAAATAGCGTACTTGAAAAAAGACATTTTAAATAGATCCGATATTGAATTAATGATTTCGGCATTTTACAATAAAGTAAAATCCGACAAATTAATTGGGTTTTTATTTACAGATATTGTAAAAGTTAATTGGGAATCACATTTGCCAATCATGTGTAATTTCTGGGAAAATGCCCTTTTCTTTTCTGGAAACTATACGGGTAATCCTATGAATCTTCACCAACATTTACAACATATACAACCTCTTGAGTCAAAGCATTTCACTAGATGGGTATCAATATTTGTTAAAGTTGTTGATGCTAATTTTAAAGGTTCTACAGCCACTCTCGCAAAACAAAGGGCTAAAAGTATTGCAAAGCTTATTGAGGAAAAAGTTTTACTACATCGATTTGATCATTAGATTATATTCATATTTTACTATTGAGAAGTAAAAAATTAAATGTCAATTTCTTTGTAATAGTAGATTTGTTGTTGTTAAATTATTTTATTAATCTATTATTTCTATAAAATTAAAGCGGCTGTATCGAGTTGATACAGCCGCTTTAATTTTGAAATCCTTCTATAGTATAAAATTGATCTATTATTTTTGAGCAGGAGGAGGTAGCAGTACACCATCAATTACATGGATGATACCATTTGAGGCTGGTATTGAAGCGATAATAGTTGCTGAACCATTAAGGACTACTTTTCCATCTTTTATTGTAACTATTATATTGCTTCCATTTACTTGACCTAAAATTTGGCCGTCTTTAAATGATTCAGCTTTATATACTCCAACAGAAACATGGTATTGAAGTATATCTGTTAAAGCATCTTTTTTATCGGCTTTTAATAATCCTTCAACTGTGCCTTTGGGTAATTTATTAAAAGCATTATTTGTAGGAGCAAAAACAGTGAATGGTCCGGTATTACTTAATACATCCACTAAATCTGCTGCTTTAACAGCAGTTACTAAAGTTGTATGGTCTTTACTTCCAATGGCAATTTGAACAACATTCTTTTGAGATACATTGTCTTGAACGCCTGATTGGCCTGCCATCTTTTCAGAAGGACTAACACTTTCTTTTGTTGATTCATTGTTGTTATTACATCCAAATAATAGAGAACAACATACGCCTGTAAATACAATTAATAAATTTTTCATTTGTTTTATTTTAATTAGGTATTAAAAACAAATCTATTAATTGTGTTGAGGCTTTTATGTGATTTGAATCATAATTACGTTATTAAACTTTCTTTTCTTTACATCAAAAAACCGCTGCCATTATTCACTTTCCTACATAAATCTGCAACAGTTTTATTTTTATAAAATTGTTCAAATTGGTCACGTACCTTTTTGTAGTCATTATGAATAGGGCATGGCCTTTTACTAGAACAGGTACTTAGCCCTAATCCACATTCTTTAAAAACAGCATCACCGTCAATGGCTGTTATTATTTCAATAATGGCTATTTGCATTTGTTTTAAATTAATGTAAAATCCGCCAGTAGGGCCTTTGCTACTTTTTATAATATTGGCTTTTACGAGTTTTTGCAACAATTTTCCAACAGTATGCTCACTGCCATAAATATCATCGGCTATTTCTTTGATACTGGCTTTTTTGCCTGTATCAATTTTTGAGGCTAAAAATACAACTGCTTTAATGGCTGTTTTACAAGTGATACTCAGCATTCTGTTTAATTATTTTTTTCTAGTTCCAAAGACTTAGGAAACAAGATATTATTTTCTAAGTGAATATGCAAATGAAGGTCTGTTTCAAATTCATGCAACATTCTATATAACAAACTATAACTAGCACAAGCATTCGATGGAAGAGTGTAGTCATTTGATAAACTTCTAATTTCAGCTAAATATTCGCCAACTGATTCATGCTCCATTTCCATCATATTAATTGGATTTTGTATGGTTCCAAAATGTGATGCTTGTAATGGGGCAATTCCTTTCTCAGCTATTACTAATGCCTTTATGTAAGGAAACAAAATCTTTTCTTCTTTAATCATGTGTGCACTTAATTCTGTATTCACTGATTCTACTAATTCGTATATCCGTTCTAATTCTGGATGCCTAGTGCCATGAACACGATTTACTTTCTCGGCATAAGTTCTAATATCAGGTAAAAACTTTCTTATATAACTATGGTGTGTATTGACAATATAGTCTGCTAAAAAATCTAAGCTCCATTCATTATATGGTAGGGGTCTTGAGGCTGGGATTTGGTCGATTTTTTGTAATTCTTGTTCTACTCTTGCACTGTCAATGCCTTTTTCTGCACAGGCTTCTTTTACTGTTTTTTTACCTCCACAGCAAAAATCAAGTCCATTTTGTTTAAATATTTGAGCCTTCCTTAAATCTTTAGCTGCAATAGCACCAAGTGTTTCTTCTTTATCGGTATCTAATTTTTTGGTAATTCGTACTTTCCACCATTCAGGCCCCTGTTCTAGATATTCCCATTTAAAAATATTTCCGCGTTCGCCTAGCATTTGATAATACAAAGGTTTCGGATCATGGTCATTATGAATAATCAAATCAAATCCTTTTTCTAGTATGTCGAATCTATTAAAAATGGTAGGGTGTTTCAATTTTGGTTCTAACAATGTAACATTTAAGATATTCTCTGTAACAACTAGCATTTCTTAATAATTTAGAATACAAAGGTAGGCTGTTTTAATTAAAAGTATTTAAATACTTTTAATTAAAAGAAATTAGGTTAACATTATCTAACCAGTAAGTAGCTTTATAAAATTGTAATTATTTAATAAGATGTTTTAACCTAGTTAATAAACCATTTGGGTAATGAAAATAGGGCTGATTTGCTGGATGGTAATTTTCGTAAAACGTTTTTACGCCATCTAGGTTTGATCCTTCAAAATCAAATAACAAATTTTGACCACTAAATTCATGTAAAATTCTATCTATTAATAAATGGTTAGCAGATAGTTTTCTGCCGTCATTAAGTGTTGTATTCATCAGTAAATACAATCTCTTATTGTCTTTTAATAATAAGGCAGTTGCAAGTGTTTGTTGGGTTAAGTTGTCTTTTATAGTTCTAATAATACATTGTTGCTGTTCTTGGTACTTTAAACAAAGTGCTTCGATATTCTTAAAGTCTAAAGCTGTAATATGCTTAAATCGATTTCCATAATACAATTGAAATAATTCAATAGCATTGCTAATATTGGTTTCATGTAAATAGGTAAAATTATATTTTTCGGCTTTTTGTAAATTTTGCACAAGGTCTTTAGAATACTTCGAAGCAATTGATTGGTAACCTTGTAATAATTGAATGGTATAATTATTTTTTAGATGATAGATATGGTTACTTATTATCCATTCGTTTTTAAAATTAAAAAGCAAGTCTCCAAAATTTGCAAATGAACGAATTGATTTAAATATTTCTTTTGAGGTTAATCCATCAATATTTCCAATTAAACCTAATTGTTGCACAAAAGCAGGTGCATAGAAATAGGTTATTCCAAATTTCTTTCGCCATGGTAATGGCATGATTGCTTGATAATTGCCTATTACTAATGCCGACCAATTAGCACAAACAGTATTTAAGTAGTGGTATTGTGCATAAATTAAGCCTGCATCATTTGCTGCAACACAGGAATCCCATTTAACGGCATCAATTTTATTTGATGCGATAATATTGATGGGAATATTCATATTGCTGGTTGAATTAGTTTTATTTTCCTTTTCCAGATAATATAATTCGCAAACTGTGAATCATAATTTTGAAATCTAATAGTAGTGAAATATTTTCTACATACATTAAGTCGTATTTCATTCTTTCAATCATTTCTGGTACAGTAGACGCATAGCCAAATTGCACCATACCCCATGATGTTAAACCTGGTTTTACCCTTAGTAAGAAGCGATAATAGGGGGCTGTAATAATTATTTGATTAATATAAGCTCTTCTTTCAGGTCTAGGACCTATAAAGCTCATATTTCCAATTAGTATATTCCAAAGTTGTGGTAGCTCATCTAAACGCCATTTGCGTATGAATTTACCCCATTTGGTTATTCGAAGATCGTTGTCAACTGAAAGTGCAGGTCCGTTGGGTTCTGCATTTGCAATCATACTTCTAAATTTATATATGGTAAATACTTTGCCCTTCAAGCCAACTCTTTCTTGAGCGTATATGATGCTACCTGAAGAATCTAACTTAATACGAATAGCAATTAATAGCATTACAGGACTCAATACAATTAAATTAGTTATCGAAAAAACGATATCAAATAAACGTTTTATATTTTGTTGCCAAAAGGGGAGTAGTTCAGTTTGCAAATCAATAAGTGTTGCCCCAAATACATTATTTGTTCTGACTGATCCTGCTAGAATATCAATCATATTAGGCGCAATTTTTATTGTTACTTCTTGTTCAATTAATAAATTGATTAATTGTTCTGCTTGATTATTTTGCTTTTTATCTAAGGCAATAATTACTTGGTCTATTTTATTATTATTAATTATTTGAATTATATTATTAATACTACCTAAATATTTTATTGTTTTTGATAAGCCATTTTTAATTTCATCATCGCTAGCAATAAATCCTATTGGTTTGAGACCTAAATATTTAAAATTCTTAATTAACTCTTTGTAAATGCCTTGAGCAATAGTGTTATTGCCAACTATTAGGGTATTAAAAAATACTTTTCCACCAATTATATTTCTTTTGGCATTTTCTAATAATAGTAGTCGTCCAAAAAATAATAAACTGAATTGCACTATTAGGTAAGAAATCCATTCTATTTCATAAGTTGAAAAATAACTAATGCTAAATAATATTAGCACTCCTAATAAGGAGTTAATAGCTGAATCTGTTAATTCGTTTAACCTCGATTTTTGATAAATAGATTGTTGGTACGCTCCTAAAAGCAAATGCCATAAAAGCCATCCAAGTGCTATTATTAAAGAAATTATAAACAGTGAAGAATATGGGATAATCGAAAATGGAGTACCTAAGGTATTAGGCTTAAAGTAAATAGCATATAGTATATAAATCCAACAAGCAATGATTGAAAAAATACAATCACTGACTGCGTAATATTTACTATGCTTACTATTCATTTGCATTACACAAGAATGCTTGTACTACTAATTTTTTCCAAAATTTGGTGTGCAACTTCCATTGCTAAAAAACCGTCAATTTCACTTACTACTGTTTGTGTGTTATTAAGTATAGCCGACACAAAAGATTCTAATTCTAATTTAATGGCATTCTCAGATTGAATTACAGGATTGGCAATTGCAATTGTTTTTTTACCTGTTTGGGTTTCTATATCAAATGAAAAAACATTCGTATCATTAGGCTGTTTTAATTTGATGATTTCTGTTTTCTTTTCTAAAAAATCAATGCCTATATAAGAGTTCGGTTGAAATAAGCGCATTTTGCGCATTTTCTTCATACTAATTCTGCTACTAGTTAAGTTGGCAACACATCCATTATTAAACTCAATTCGAACATTGGCTATATCTGGGGTATTGGTCATAACAGCTACACCATTTGCCGATATATTTTTAACATCACTCTTTACTAAACTTAAAATAATATCTATATCATGAATCATTAAGTCTAGAATAACACTTACTTCTGTTCCTCTAGGATTGAACTGTGCTAAACGATGTACTTCTATGAACATCGGATTTACATTAAGATCTTTAATGGCCAAAAATGCAGGATTAAATCTTTCTACATGGCCAACTTGCATTTTAATATTTGCCTCTTTTACCATGCTAACTAAGTCTCTGCCTTCTTTGATGGTATGGGCTAATGGTTTTTCTACAAATACATGCTTGCCTTTTCTAATGGCTTGCATACAGATGCTAAAATGGTGGTCTGTGGGCGTTATTACATCAATAATATCGCATGCATCCATCAATTTTTCTTCATCCATATAGCGTTTTAGCCCATACTGCTCAATTACTTGATTCGCATTATCGTTATTAGGATCAAAAAAACCTACAATTTTAACGCCATTAATTTCTTTCCAATTGTTTAGGTGAAATTTCCCTAAATGTCCCACTCCAAATACCCCAACTCTAAGCATAGCATTTTATTTTCTAGTGATAAAGGTAGTTATTCAATCAAGCCAAAATTGAACTGTTGTGAACATGTGGAAAGTTTGCATTTAACAATAATTAGACATGACTAACTAATATATATTAATTAAATTAATATAAAAATTATTGAATAGTAGTATATAGTCTTAATCTGGTTCTTATATAATCCAATATATAGATATATATTCTTAAAATTGGATAAATTCTATAAATTGCATTGCGAAATATAAATAACAGACAAATTAGCTATGTATGTTATTTATACCTGATTCATAAATTAATACCCCTAAATGCTGCAGAATAACCAACTGAAGATCTATATCTTAGAGGATGACCGTTGGTATGGTGCTATACTTGAGCACCATTTATCTAATAATCCCAATTACAAAGTTTTTAAGTTTGAAAAAGAGCGTGATTTTTTTAACGCTATGTATGAAGTACCCGATGTAGTTACTTTAGATTATTCATTAAAAGAAATGGATGGGGGGCAAGTACTTCAAAAAATCAAAGAAATTAGTCCTACAACGGAAGTAATTATTATATCTGGTCAACGCGATGTTGCAACAGCCGTACAATTATTAAAAGCAGGGTCATTCGATTATATTGTTAAAGACGATGATACTATTGAGCGTTTATTGAATGTGATGCTTCATCTTCAAGAAATAAAGTACTTACAAAGAGAGGTGGATTATCTTAAAATAGCCCTAAAAGACAAATTCAATTACGCAAATTCAATTATAGGGCAAAGTGAAGCAATTTTTAAAGTACATTCATTAATTGAAAAAGCATCTAAAACAAATATTACAGTAAGTGTAAATGGTCAATCCGGAACTGGTAAGGAAATGGTGGCAAAAGCAATACACTATCATTCTAATAGACACCAACAACCATTTATTTCATTTAATGTTGCCTCATTACCCACAGATTTATTAGAAGCTGAGTTATTTGGGTATGAAAAAAACGCTTTTCCTGGTGCGATTGAAAAACGGGTAGGAAAATTTGAACAAGCAAATAAAGGAACATTATTTATTGAAGAAATTGCTGAGTTAGACTTATCTCTCCAAGCAAAACTATTAAGGGTGCTTCAAGAGAGAGAAATGGTTCGTTTGGGTAGTACGAAAATAATTCCTATTGATATTCGAATTATTGTTTCAACACAATTCAATTTACTAGAAGAAGTAAATGCCAAAAGATTTAGGGAAGACCTATACTATAGAATTCTTGGTTTAACGATTGAACTTCCACCACTACAAAATAGAGGCAATGATATATTAATATTAGCAAAATATTTTTCTGATAATTTTTGCTTAGATAATCAAATTCCAACAAAATCATTTTCGCCAGCTGCTTTTAAAAAATTACAAAACTATAGTTATCCTGGGAATGTTCGGGAATTAAAATCTGTTGTTGAACTAGCAGTAGTAATGTCGGATACAATTGTTATAGAGGAAAAGGACATTAATAATGAAATGACCAATAGTAATACTAGTACGCTATTGCAAACTGAGTCTACTTTGCGTGAATATGAGCTAAAAATTATTACACATTTTATGGAAAAATACAACCAAGATATATTAATGGTTGCCAAAAAATTAGGAATAGGAAAATCAACAATTTATAGACTTATTCAGAATGGAGAATTAAAACAAAAATAAATAATTGCAGAAAATTAGTTTTGATATAGACCAATGGAATCGATTATTTCCTTTTTTCATTTTAATTAATGAAGAGATGGATATAGTTGCTGTAGGGGATGCGCTCAACAAACTAATTCCTAAAAATATACAAAAAAAGTTTAGTAATATCTTTGAATTTAATCAACCTGATATTGAAGTAATAGATTTCAATAGTATTCGAGATGAAAATAACGAAATGGTTATTTTAAAATTACTTAATCAAGCAGATGGCGTATTATTAAGAGGTCAATTTGAATTTTTAACAGCGTCAAACCAAATTATATTTCTAGGAACCCCAGTAAAAGCATCTATTGACGAATTGTCAACAAGGCAATCCATGGTTGTTGGAAATCAGCAACTAGGTAGTGGATTAACGCTAACTACAATTTCGCAATCAGAAAGTATTGCTGAAAAAATTAGACAGTCAGAAGAGAGGTGGAAATTTGCGTTAGAGGGTTCTGGAGCAGGCATTTGGGAGTATAATTTTCAAACAGAAGCCTTGTTTTTTTCTGTTCAGTATGAAAAAATGCTTGGTTATACCAAAGATGAGTTAGAAAATAATTCAACCATTTGGCCTGCAATTATTCATCCCGATGATTTTAAACATTTTAAAGAATATGATTTAGAGTATGAACAAGGTATTCGAACTAGTCATAAAAAAGAATATAGAATTAAACGAAAAGATGGCACTTATATTTGGGTTTTAGATAGAGGGATGTTGATTAGTAAAACGAATGATGGTAGGTCTTTAAGATTAATTGGCACTCATACAGATATCACCGAAAAGAAATTGGCGGAAAATAAATTAGAAAGTCAACGTATTTTCTATGAACAAGTGTTAAATAAAATTCCATCAGATATTGTTGTGTTTGATAAGGATCATAGGTATTTATTCATCAATCCAATTGCCATTAAAGATCCTGAATTAAGAAAATGGATGATTGGAAAAAAAGACGAAGATTACTGCGCTTTAAGAAATAAGCCCGATCATATAGTAGAAGGTCGTAGAGGTATTTTTAATAAAGTGTTAGCATCTAATAAACTATATGCTTGGGAAGAAACATTGCAAAATGCTGAAAATGAAACAGAATATCATTTGCGTAATATGCTTCCTGTATTAGATAGTAATGGAGAAGTAGAAATGGTTATAGGATATGGGGTAAATATCAGTGAACGAAAAAAAATTGAAGAAAAAATTCGAATCAACGAAAAACGTTATCGAGATTTATTTAATTATAGTCAAGCATTAATTTGTACCCATGATAAAAATGGCATCATACTTTCGGTTAATCCATCAATCTGTGAGGCATTAGGCTATAGTAGGGATGAAATGGTGGGAAATTCTTTATTACAATTTGTTCCAATAAAATTAGAGGAATTTCAACAAACAGAATACTTTGATTTGCTTTGGGCAGAAGGTAAAAGAAATGGCGTGATACCTGCCATTCATAAAAATGGCAAAAAGATATTTTTATTGTTTCAGAACTATTTAGTGGAAGAAACGGGTGCAGAGCCTTATGTGATTGGTTTTGCGCAAGATATTACAGATAGAATTTATGCAGAAAAGGAATTGCAAATTGCTAAACTAAAAACCGAAGAAGTATCAAGAGCTAAAGAGATTTTTTTAGCAAATATGAGTCATGAAATTAGAACGCCTATGAATGGTATTTTAGGTGTAGCTAATTTATTGTCAAAAACTATTATGAACAGTCAACAGAATAGTTATTTGAAATTAATTAAAGAATCTGCTAATAACTTGTTGTTAATTGTAAATGATGTTTTAGATATTGAAAAAATTGGGTCTGGAAAAATTGAGTTTGAGCAATCTGCTTTTTTATTGTTCGAAAATTTACAAAAATCTATACAAGCATTTCAATATAAGGCAGAAGAAAAAGGCTTGCAACTTACTATTGATTGTAGTTTAAATAAGCATTTAGTTTTAATTGGTGATTCTTATAGGTTGCACCAGATACTAAATAATTTGTTGAATAATGCACTCAAGTTTACTTCTAAAGGGAGGGTGAGTTTGCAAGTATATAAAATTAGTTCTGAGGCTGATGCGCTAATCATAGGGTTTACAATAGAAGATACTGGAATTGGAATAGAGGCTAATAAATTAGAAACAGTTTTTGATCCTTTTGTTCAAGCATCTTCAGATACTACACGTAAGTTTGGCGGAACTGGTTTAGGATTATCTATATGTAAAAATTTAGTGGAAATGCAAGGGGGGAGCATTGCTGTAGACAGTGTATTAAATCAAGGCACTAAATTCCATTTTCAAATACCATATAAATTAGGCAATATTGAAATGGTTGCATTAGAAGATAAACTTCCGGATGATTATAAACAACTTGGAAATAAAAAGATATTAATTGTTGAAGACGTTGAATTGAACTATTTTATTGCATCACAAATATTAGAGTCTTGGGGAATGGAAGTTGCCATAGCAATAAATGGTGTTGAGGCTGTTGATATGGTTAAAAGTAGTTCTTTTGATTTAGTACTTATGGATATTCATATGCCTGAAATGGATGGAATTGAAGCAACACGTATTATTCGAAAGATGGAAGGTGAAAAATTCAATAAAATTCCTATTATAGCGCTTACAGCAAATGCATTAAAAGGAGACAATCAACTTTTCTTTGAAGTAGGAATGAACGATTACATTACAAAGCCTTTTACGGAAGAAAAATTATATACAGTAATTAGTAGATTTTTACAACCCTCAGATAAACCAATTTTTCAAAAAAAGAATGATATCATATTAGACAATAGCACTGAAATATTGCCATTTACTAATTCTTTGGATGAGGTGTTATTATATGATCTTACAATGGTAGAAGAGATTGGTAAAGACAATCCTAGTTTTTTACCAAAAATGGTTTTCTTGTTTTTAGATCAAGTTTCTGAAGACCTAATGAATATGAATCATGCAACAGTAGAACAAGATTGGATGACTGTTTCTAGATTAGCACATAGAATGAAGCCATCTATTGAAGGGATGGGTATTATTTCTTTAAGAGAATCAATAAAGACAGTAGAAAATAATACAAAAAAAATTGATACAATAGTACCGTCGCAAATAATTGACTTGGTTACTGAAATTACTGTTGTTTTGGAAAAAGTATTTGCACAATTACGTAAGGCTTTTATTGAAAAGCCTACCGATAATTGGTAGGTTGGTGTTATATTATAAAAATAGTTCTAAATTTTGAAGGTTCGTTAGAGTACTTGTATTTAATAAGGTTTCTGCGCATGCAGCAGTATGTGGTAATTCATATTTAAAGAAAAAATACATTGTATGGATTTTCCCTTCGTAGAAACTTCTTGAATTTGTTTTAAAATCTTCTATTGCAATTTTTTCTTTAGCAATATTGGCCATTTTTAACCACTGCCAAGCAATTACTATATAGCTAGCCATTTCCATAAAAACAGTTGCATCAGATAAATACCTTTCAATTTCTCCTTTTATAGCATATTGGTTTAAATGCAACAGTACTTTTTTCATGTCATTCAATTCTTTTGAAAGCATATCTGCGCTTGCTTTTAATTCGGTATTCAATTTTGCTTTGTCTATAGTTTCATTAATTGCAGCTAATAATAATTGTAATGCTTTGCCATTATTGATGGTTACTTTTCTTCCTAATAAATCTAAAGATTGAATACCAGTAGTTCCTTCATATAAAGACATGATTTTTAAATCTCTGTATAGTTGCTGTACCGGAAAATCAGTTGTAAAACCATATCCGCCAAGTGTTTGAATGGCTAAACTAGCCGCCCTCGATCCTTGCTCGGATGGATAAGTTTTTACAATAGGCGTTAGAATTTCTAATAATAATAAATGGGTGTCTTTTTCTTCACCTTCAGATGCGTGTACAAGGTCATATAATTTATTACACTCCATTGCCAAAGATAATGATCCTTCGGCAATAGCTTTTTGTGTTTGTAACATGCGTTGCACATCGGCATGATTAATAATTAATATTGGCGGTTTACTAGGATCTTTTTCACCAGGTGTTCTTCCTTGTGGTCTTTCCATGCAATATTGTAATGATGCTTGATAGGCAGCCATGGCTACCGATGCCGCACATTGACCTACACTTATTCTAGCGCCATTCATCATTTGGAACATATAAGTTAGTCCTTTGTTGGGTTCTCCAACTAAAAAGCCTCTACAATCATCATTGTCTCCAAAAGACAAATGGGTTGTAGCATATACTCTTTGCCCCATTTTTTGAAAATCTCCTGCACAATACACATCGTTGTAACGCATATTACCGTCGAGTTCTGGTGTGTATTTTGGAATGATAAAAAGTGAAATCCCTTTAACGCCAGCAGGTGCACCTTCTATTCTTGCAAGTGTTAAGTGAACAAAATTATCAACGCCATCATGTTGTCCACCAGAGATAAATATTTTTTGTCCTTTTATTTTATAATACCCTTGGTTGGTTTCTACCGCAGAAGTTACTATATCAGATAAAGAACTGCCAGCTTGTGGTTCAGTCAAAGCCATAGTGCCTTGCCAACGTCCTTCGTATATAGGAGGAACATAAGTGGCTATTTGTTCGGCGTTACCAAAACTTGTAATTAAGTCTGCTGAGCCTGTAGATAAGCCCAAGTATCCTTGCGTGCTATTATTGGCTGCTTGAAAAATATGATGTGCTGTATTAAAAACCATTTCAGGTAACTGCATGCCACCGTGTTCAAATTTAGCGGCCCCACCTATCCAATTTTGTTCAGCAGCTAATTGTATGATTCTTTTTATTTGTGGATGAGTGCTTACACCGCCTTTACCATCGTAGGTTGCAGGTGTTTGATCCATTTCCTTAAAATAAGGGAACATTTCTTGGTCAGCTAAAAGTTTTGCTGATTCAATGATCATCCATGCTTGTTCATTGTCTAAATGTGCATATCTGTTGTAACTGAAAAGTGTTTCTATTGGATGTACTTCAAAAAGTAAATATTTAAGAAAATCCATACTAGTATAACGTGCCATAAAGTTTGTTTAAGTATTCCTAAATTACATTAAAATATTAAACTAATAATTTCAGCCACAAATGCAGGTTTTTCTTGTCCTTTAATTTCAATGGTACAATTAAAAAATAATTTAACACTGCCATTTGCTTGTTCTTCAACATTGGCAATACTTGCATGCATTCTAATATCAGATCCAGACATAACTGGATTAATGAATCTGGCTTTATTAATGCCATAATTTACAAATGAAATTAGGTTTTCAATATAAATAAGTTGGTATAAAAACTGAGACGCCAAAGACATGGTTAAATAGCCATGAGCAATCGTTTTTCCATTAGGCAAATTAGTTTTTGCTTTTTCTACATCTATATGAATCCACTGGTTGTCAAATGTTGCTTTGGCAAAATCATTAATCATTTCTTGGGTAACTGTTAGCCATTCTGTTGTTCCTAAAACAAAGCCAATTTTTTCTTTCAAAATTAGTTTGCTTTGAAATATAATTGGTAACTGTGGTTGACTAGATGCACTATTATTAATTGTTTCCATTTGAATGTTTTATAAATCAGTTCTGTTTTCAGTTTTTATGCCTACTAATCGATAAAAGCGTTTTAAAATTCCTTTTAAAAGTCCTCCATCTTGCTGTATTCGTCTATCAGTAGTCCAAACTAGGGCTTGTTTGTTTTTTATGCAATAAAGTTTTCCAAATCCTTTTGCACGTAATTTCACAGCCAACCATCCATCTTCATTTGTGCCAGCCGGGTGTTCAAAACCGTTTACAGCAACTCCCTGTTGTTTTCTAAATCCAGAATTGAATCCATACACATTCATCGCTTCTTCTTTAAAAATTGCATTCAACCATCGCATTAAATCTGCTAAATATTCATAGCAGAAATAAATAAATCTAGGCGTGTTTTGAGTTGGAATAAAAGCAAAGTTTCCATAAACAACAGCGATAGTATTGTTTTCATGGAGTGGCTTTATCATTGACTCAATCCAATTGACAGGGTAGATTGTATCTGCATCTGCATTTAATATATAGTTTCCTTTAGCGGCTATTAAACCTGCATTTCTTGCAGCGGTAATGCCTTGTACTTTTTCAAGGATACATTTCACGCCTGCTGCATTGGCTAAACTAGCGGTATTGTCTTTTGAGTTATTGTTTACTACTATAATTTCAACACCCCAATTCGTTTCATTGTTACACAAGGAACTTAAGGTTTGTAAAATATTGGTTTCTTCATTGTATGCAGGAATAACAATACTAACATCTGGTGAATTCTTTTGTAAAACTTGATAAGCATTATGGATTCCCCAACATGTTTTTTCAATAGAGTCATTTAATTGAGCATGTACTTTAATATATTTTGGGATACGGATAGGGCGCATAAAACTTTAAAGAATTGGTTTGACTTAATAAAATTAAAGCAGATATTGCTTATAAATTAGTTATTTTAAAACTAATTCGGTTTTATTTTAATCTGTTTCATAATCTATCGCTGATTTTTATTATTTTTACACTTGTTTAGTAGATACTATTTTTAAAAAAATAGGTGTTAACAGAAACAGTGCAAAGAAAATAAACCCCTAATATGCCAACTGTTGATCACAGATCAATCAAAATAGTCATTGTAGAAGATGATAAATTCATGCAGTCAATTCTGCAGAAATATTTTGCCAATTCATTCTCAGTAGAAGTGTTTTCTGATGGTCTCCATGTACTATCTTATTTACAAGAAGGCAATATCCCAGATTTAATAGTAACAGATTTGAACACACCTAATTTGGGTGGTTTAGCCTTAATAAAGCAGGTAAAGGCAAGCGATTTCTTTAGTTCTATTCCAATTGTGGTTCTTTCTGGCGAAGAAAGTTCTGAAATGATAGTGACTTGTTTAGATGCTGGGGCAGATGATTTTGTAGTAAAACCATTTAATCCTAAAGAATTAGAAGCGAGAATTAAAGTAGTATTAAGAAGATCAGGAAATTTTTTGTGAGAATAATATTATGACCCATTTTGTTGAATCAGCCCCTATAGATAACCCTATTATTGCATTAATTAATTGCAATGATTCAATCTTTGACAGGTTAAAGTCTGGCAAATTTGAAAATAGAAATTTAGTTCGGTTTAATAATGCCCTTGATTTATTAGAATCTTGGGAAAATCAATCCTTAAATATAGTAGCGATCATTAGTTATACAGAAGTGATAGCGCCGAATGGGGTTTCTATTTTAGAAGCTTTAGTAAGAAAAAAAAATATCCAAATTCCATTCTTTATTATATGTCATAAACTCAATGACAAAATTGTTCGTATTGCTTTACAAGCAGGTGTTTCTGAGGTATTTCAAATGCCCTTTAATATTACTAAGGTAGAAACTAGAATTAATTTCATTATTGAGCATTTTGAATTGCTTAGAAATAAGTCAGTTGAAACAAGGATTGACATGCCTCCTTATAAAACAGCATTTGGAAAAAGACTTTTTGATATTGTGTTTGCTGCAATAGCACTTATATTATTAGCGCCGGTTTTTATTTTAGTAACTATTTGTATACAACTAGAGCAAAGAGGCCCTGTTTTTTATTATGCATTACGTGTTGGAAGGGGGTATCATATATTTAAGTTTTACAAGTTTCGCTCAATGTATTCCGATGCAGATAAGCGATTAGGTGAATTCATGCATTTGAACCAATATTCAAAATCCACCATCAGTACAGCAGACCAACAAGATTGGTCTGTTGATGAACTTTGTAAAGAATGTAGATCGGCAGGAATTAGCTGTCAGTTTCCCATTTATTCAGATACTTTACATATCTGCGAAAAAGAATACTTAAATCTTAGTAAGCTAGAAGGGGAAGCTACTTTTATAAAAATTCACAATGACCCAAGAATGACTAAGGTTGGCAAGTTTATTCGCAAAACAAGTATTGATGAATTGCCCCAATTATGGAATGTATTAATAGGAGACATGAGTATTGTTGGAAATAGGCCATTGCCATTATATGAAGCCGAAAAATTAACGACCGATAAGTATGCCCTTCGTTTTATTGCACCTGCTGGTATTACAGGTTTATGGCAGGTAGAAAAGAGAGGCAAAAGCAAAATGTCGGAAAATGAACGTTTAATGTTGGATAATATTTATGCTAATCAGAACAGTTTTTTAAGCGATATCCTGTTAATTATTAGAACAATACCAGCAGTTTTTCAAAAAGCGGATGTTTAGAACTAAATTTTGTGTCTATTTCTATTGCTTAATTTTAGGGAATTCCTGCACCATTTTTAAAATGCATCGCTAGATCATTTCATATAAGGGGATTTGATGTTAATAAAACACTAGCCTACTTTTCAATTAAGAGTAGTTAAAGTGCTAATTTTAATCACGTAACCCTAATTACCCCTATTATGCTGATATTGAATAAAAGGTTAAATACTTCAATTATTCGATTCCTTAAGAACAGACTATTTAAACTAGTAGTATTGCTATTGTTCTTTTTTTCTGCTTATAATTTAAGCGCACAAGAGTCAATGATGCAGGATATTTCAAATCCTTTTTTGGCAAAATTGATAGATACAGCTACAAAATATTATCCCCAAGTTAAAGTGCTCCAAAGGCGAATGAATATTGCCGAAATTAATTTAAGAAAAACCAAACTTTCTTGGTACGATGTTTTATCTGTTTCTGCATACTATAGTCCTACAAATTCGTCTAACATAAATATGCCAACACTAACAGGTTTTCAAGTAGGATTTAATGTAAATATTGCCGCACTCATTCAAAAACCATTTTTAATTAAAGTAGCCAAAGAAGATGTAGAAATATCAAAACTAGGGCAACAAGAATATACTATATTACTAGCTTCTGATGTAAAAACACGTTACATAAAATATGTTCAGTCTGCTACAATATTGCGTATACAAACTGGAATTGCAATAGAGGCAGAATCAGTATTAAAGGATATTCGATACAAATTCGAAAAAGGCGAAACTATTTTTGAAAATTATTCAAAAGCATTGGTATTTATGTCTGATAATAAAAAATCAGTGATAGATGCAGAAAGTAATTTTTTAGTTGCAAAAACTAGTTTAGAAACAATCATTGGAAAAAAATTATCTGAAATTCAATAATGGAAGTATCAAAATATATTAACGTATTAAAAAAGAATAAATGGATATTAATTGGCGTTCCGTTTATTATATTGTTGGTTACACTTGTTTTTGTTTGTAGTATGCCGGAATCATATCCTGCAAACGTTAGAATGTCTACTGGTTTAGTTGATAGGTCTCAGCAAGTTCTTGCAACAGATGTGTTTCAAGAAGGAAAGGTGAATAGTGAATTTAGCAATTTGATTGAAATGATGCGCTTAGAGAAAGTGTATGATCAGGTGTCTTATAAATTAATTTTGCATGATTTAATTGATTCTGTTCCTTTTAAAAAACCTAGTAGCTTAATGCTTGATTTGAACAAAAGCGCAAAAGCTCATGCAATTGAAGTGTATCAAACACATTACAAGAATAGAACCCCACTTTCTTCATACGATGCTGATGAAGAAGGGTTAAGACGCTTGATTATTAGTATGGGTTACGATAAAATTGCTTTAGACAAAAAGGTGAGAGTAGTTAGGCCTAACAATAGTGATTTTATTGATATAAATTTCGAATCACCTAATGCGTATCTATCAGCTTTTGTTGTTAATACACTCAGCCAAGAGTTCATATCATATTACACGGAGTTTATTAGGAATAACCAAATTAAAACAGTTAATTTTTTAGATACTGTATTGATTCAGAAAGAATCCGAAATGAATCGATTGAAATCTTTGTTAAAGGGATATAAGATTGAAAATCGCGTTTTAAATTTAGCCGAACAAGCGAAAAGTTTATACACTCAGTTAGCTGATTTTGAAACAAAAAAACAAATGGCTGAAAAAGATGTGGTTGCATTAGATGGTGCTATACAAGGCATTAATGACAAGTTTAATCCTTCAGAGCAAAAATATATTGAAAATTCAATGGTGCCAATCAATTTACAAATTGCAGCTACCAAAGATTATATCATGCAACTTTCGGATGAGTATATAAAAAGTAATTATAGTAATCAAGTAAAGATAAAATTAGACTCTGCTAGAAAAGCTGTTGCCGCTCAAATTCAACAATCTGTTGATAAATATTTAGTTAACCCTTTGACTGCTAAAGAAAGTTTGGTGATGCAGAAGATTCAATTAGAAATGAATAGGGATATTGCCAAATATAGTATAGCTAGCTTAACTGATGAATTGGCAACTCTAAATAATAAATTTGATTTATTAGTTCCACATGAAGCTGTAATTCAAAATTATGAAGGCGCTATTGATGTTGCTACCAAAGAGTATCTAGAAGCACAAAGCCGATTTAATCGATCGAGTATGGAGTCTAATTTATCAATTTCACTTCGTCAAATTGAAAAAGGTGTTCCTGGCTTGGCTATTCCTTCTAAGAAATTGCTTATTGTAATTCTTTCGTTTTTTGCCAGTATTATATTGTGTTTAATTGGTTTGTTTATTGTGTTTTATATAGATGACGCAATTGTTTCAGCGAAAGATTTATCAGAACATACCGAGGTGCCAGTATTAGGGTATATTCCATTATTAACTAACTCTGTTATACAATTGAATGAATTATGGCAAAAGCCATTTGATGAAAACTTGCAGTTGCAAACTTACAAAGAGATGTTGCGGTCGGCTAGGTATGAGATAGAATCAGAAATGGGTAATGCTAAGGTGTTACTTGTAAATAGTTTGTGTAATACCGAAGGGAAATCTTTTTTTACACTTAGTTTGGCATTTGCTTTTTTAATGGTTCGCAAAAGGGTATTACTAATTGATGGAAACTTTGCTAACCCAACTCTTACAGCATCTACCGGTACAGAATTGCATTTAGAGTCTTATTTAAGTGGTGAAACAAGTTTGCCTACTTATAGACCCATTACTCAAATAATGGTTGTTGGTAATCAGGGTGGTGATACTAGTTTGTTTGAGATAAGTGATCCGGAAAATATACAATTGAAAATTAATGCGTTAAAAAATGATTTTGATATTATCATTATAGATGCGCCTGGCTTGTCTCAAAAAAATAAGTCAAAAGAATGGATGGCCTATGCAGAGAAAGTAGTAACCATTTTTGAATCAGGTAAAAAAATATCTTACAAAAAGAACCAAAATGTATTGTATTTAAAAGGACTTGAATCTAAATTTATTGGTTGGATTCTAAATAAAGATGAAAACGAAAAATTAGTTAAGCCTAAAAAACAAGCAAAAAAATCTGTGCTTTCTAAAAATATTGAATTACAATGGGCCTAAACCTGTTTCAAAATTCATGGGTATTTATTCAATTATTAGTTGGGTACAATTTGGTATTCCCTTTATTGTTGTTGTTGCTGTATTCATTGCTTAATAAAAAAGTAGTGGGTGTTAATGATGCTCAAGGAGATTATGCTATAATAATTACAGCCTACCAACAAACACATACATTACAAGCCGTTGTGGATTCGGTTTTGCAATTAAAATACACTAATTATTTAGTTTATATAGTTGCAGACAATTGTGATACTAGTGAATTGAATTTTAATGAAGAAAGGGTAGTATTACTCCGCCCGAATAAGGTATTAGCTAGCAATACGCGGTCTCATTTTTATGCAATTGAAAATTTCAAAAGACCACATAATCGATTAACAATCATAGATAGTGACAATATTCTTTCTGCTGATTATCTTGACGAATTAAATGTTTTTTTCAATGCTGGTTTTTCTGCAGTACAAGGTGTTAGAAATCCTAAAAATCTCAACAATACACTTGCTTGTTTAGATGCTGCAAGGGATATTTATTACCATTTTTATGATGGACTTTTATTGTTTGGTGTTGGTTCTTCAGCAACATTAGCTGGTTCTGGAATGGCATTTACAACGGAGCTTTATATTACATGTTTAGCACAATTGTCAATTGAAGGGGCTGGTTTTGATAAAGTTTTACAAAATGAAATTGTATCAAGAGGCTTTAGAATTGCGTATGCTCCAAATGCAGAAGTGCTTGATGAAAAAACAGCTAATTCAGACCAATTGGTAAAGCAAAGAGCTAGATGGATTAATACTTGGTTCCGATATTTTAAGTTTGGTTTTGGAATGATCTATAAAGGATTGGTTAAATTTAATTGGAATAAATTTATGTTTGGTTGGGTATTACTCAGGCCACCACTTTTTATATTTCTAGCATTGTCTTTCGGTTGCTTTATTATAGATGTACTTATTTTTCCAACCCAAATTTTATATTGGGTATTAGCTTTTGTTTTATTTGTAGTTGGTTTTATTCTTTCTTTATTGTTATCAAAAACGAATAAACTTATTTATCGTTCTTTATGGGGTATACCTTATTTTATCTTTCATCAATTATTATCCCTTTTAAAAGTAAGCAAGGCAAACGAACTTTCAATAGCTACAAAGCACTCGGTTCAAGATAAAAATAAGAGTCATGCGTATTAATCCCGTTACTGAATATCGACAAAGGAAAGCATCTGATGCGCATCACATATTACAAGGCTATTTGAAGAAAACTGCCATATTCATAGTACTTAGTATTGAGATATATTTTTTTATTAAAATGCTTATCTAATTAGTGGAAGATTATACCATACATATAAAATCTACAAAACATTCAAGTAATAAAAACTTGCTATCAAGCAATATTGTTAGTTGGTTGCCTAAAAAATTCATTGGTAAATTATTTTTGGTATTATTTTTATTGATTGCAGGAATAGGATTCACTTTAGGGATTGTTAAATATGGCTTGGAATCAGGGGTATTAATGCTTTTCATTATAGTGGCGCTACCAATTGTTTATTTTTTAATTATCAGTCCACAATTTGGAATTTTAACATACCTGAGCTTAGCCTATACTATTATGTGGTTTGCTAGATTCACCAACGATTTTCCAGTTGGTACAATTATGGATGGGATGTTGGTTTTTTTTATACTTGGTTTTTTTATCAAACAAAAAACAAATGCTTCTTGGTTAGTTTTTAAAAACCCAATTAGCTTAGTTATTTCGATTTGGATATTATATAATATTGCAGAAGGCTTAAATCCTGTGGCTGATTCAGTTATGGCTTGGTTATATGCCATAAGAACAGTAGCAATTATAGCATTATTGTATTTTATTTTTCTATACCATATACGTACAAAATCTTTTTTAAAAACAATACTTAAATGGTGGATTTTCGCTTCTTTATTGAATGCGATTTATGCATTAAAACAAGAGTACATTGGTTTTTTTTATTTTGAACAACATTATTTAGATATAAATCCTAAAATAGCCTCACTATTATTCCAAGGAGGCCATTGGCGTAAATTTTCAATCAATCCCGATCCTGTAACATTTGCTTTTAATATGGCAATGGCTAGTATTTTGTGCTTTGCTTTAATGACTGGTCCATTAAAAACCTATAGAAAAATGATACTTGGTTTTTTTGCATTATTGTTTTTTTATGTCATGCTTTTTTCAGGCACAAGATCTGCTTATCCATTAATTCCAGCCGCCCTGTTTTTAATGACTATTTTAAATTTCAAAAAACAAGTTGTTGCTTTTGCAAGTTTAGGATTAATACTAATTGGGTTTTTAATACTTGTTCCTTCTTCTAATGGAACTATTTTAAGATTTCAATCTGCATTCCAACCAAATAATGATCCATCATATTTAGTTAGACAATTAAATCAGGTAAAAATAAAACCTTATGTATATGCTCACCCATTTGGAGGTGGATTAGGCGCAACAGGAACCTGGGGGCAAAAATTTTCTCCTAATTCCTACTTAGCAAATTTCCCGCCAGATAGTGGCTATGTTCGAGTAACTGTTGAATTAGGATGGGCTGGTTTAATTGTTTTTTGTGTAATGATATTTGTTATTTTACAATATGGAATTAAAATATATTTTAAAATTCGGGATCCAGAATTAAAGTCCTACGCCTTAGCTATGTTGTTAATTGTGTTTGCCTGGAATATTGGCAACTATCCTCAAGAAGCATTGGTGCAATACCCCTCAAATGTGTTGTTCTTTTTGGCAATAGCTATTATTCCTGCTATTTATAAAATTGATCAACAGCAAAATATAGCAATAGATGCAAAACGCTGATAGACTATGTGGCCGGGATATTGTAATAGTTGGTCAACAGCCTTGGGATACTTCTATTGGAAGTAATTGTAAAAACATTGCCTTAGAATGGAGTAAGTACAACCGTGTATTATATGTAAATGCAGCTTTAGATAGATTTTCTTGGTATACTGCTAAAAACGATTTAAAAATACAACAAAGACTTTCAGTTATTAGGGGCGAACAAGAAGGATTAGTTGTTATTCAAGAAAATTTATGGAATTTATTTCCCAATGAATTAATTGAATCAATTAATTGGATACCTAACCAGTTTTTATTTGAGTTATTTAATAAAAGTAACAATAAAAAATTTGCGAAATCTATTCAATATGCAATTGATGCATTATCATTTACTAACATTATATTATTTAATGACAATGATATGTTTCGTTCATATCATTTAAAAGAGTTACTACATCCCTTAGTAAGTATTTATTATTCCCGTGATTTTATGTTGGCAGTTGATTATTGGAAAAAACACGGATTGGAAATGGAGCCTAAATTAATTACCAAATCAAATATTTGTGTTGCTAATTCTACTTATTTAGCAGCTTACTGTAAAAAATACAATCCTAATTCTTTTGATGTAGGACAAGGCTGTGATTTGGAATCTTTTTCAAATGCTAACACCATTCAAAAGCCAGCTGATATGCTTTGTATTCCTGCGCCAATAATAGGGTATGTGGGGGCATTGCAAAGTATTCGTTTAGATTTACAAGTATTAATGCACATAGCAACGTCTAAACCTGAATGGAATATTGTGCTTGTAGGTCCAGAAGACAATGTTTTCGCTAATAGTACATTGCATCAATTAAAGAATGTATATTTTATTGGTGCTAAAGATCCAGCAGAATTACCTGCATATATTAATGCGTTTGATGTATGTATCAATCCACAATTGGTAAACCAAGTGACTATAGGAAATTATCCAAGAAAGATTGATGAATATTTAGCTGTTGGTAAACCAGTTGTTGCCAGTAAAACTGATGCGATGTCTATCTTCAGTAATTATTGCTTTTTGACAGAAACGAAACAAGACTATGTTGAAAAAATTCAAGAAGCAATTGATACTGACTCTAAAGTTTTAAGAGCGCATAGAAAATCTTTTGCAGCAACACATACTTGGCAAAATAGCGTTAAGGCAATTGATCACACCATTCTTAATTATATTAGTAACTAAATTTTTAGATACCTCAAATTACAATATTTGAATTTTGTTTCAATCATAACAGTCAATTATAATCACAATCATGTTACAGAAGAATTTCTGGAAGCATTTTATCATACCAATGACTATTTACAATATGAAATAATTGTTGTTGATAATGGCAGCTTAATAAATCCTATACCAGAGTGGGAATACAAATATCCCTCCGTACAATTTATTCGATCTGAAATAAATCTTGGTTTTGCTGCTGGTAATAATGTGGGAATAGCCAACGCAAAAGGAGATTTTTTCTTTTTAGTGAATAATGACACTGAATTTACTCCAGGATTAATACAAACATTGGTTAATACATTAATGGAGAACCCAAAAACAGCGATGGTTTCTCCAAAAATTCGCTATTTTCAAAATAAATCAATATTACAATATGCTGGATATTCAGAAATGAATTATTATACAGCTAGAAATAAATGTATAGGTCAGTTTGAAAAGGATTTTGGTCAATATGATAAGGGCGCTCAAGTTACAGGATTTGGTCATGGAGCTGCAATGATGGTTACAAAAATGGCCATTGAATCTGTTGGTTTAATGCGTGAAAACTATTTTTTATATTTCGAAGAATTAGATTGGGCCGCAAGAATGAAAAAGCAAGGCTTTGATATTAGAATTAATTTTCAGACAGTTATTTACCACAAAGAATCAATTTCAGTAGGAGCTAATAGTGCATTGAAAACTTATTTTATGAATCGTAATCGCATATTATTTATCAGACAAAATGCAAGAATTGATCAACAATTTGTTTTTTATATGCATTTTATTTGTGTAGTGATGCCTAGAAATATTTTTAATTATTTAAAGATTGGTAATTTTGTTTTTATACCTATTCTATTTCGCGCATTTTTTTGGAATCTAACAAATAAAAAAACTAGCCAAAATTTAGGTTATAAATTATAAACTATGCAATCATTTTTTTGGGTAGGGCTTTTCGTTATATTCTATACTTATCTTGGATATGCGATTGTTTTGTTTATTCTAGTTAAAATTGTAAGATTATTTAGGAAAAAAAATACGCCATCAGTTGTATATGAATTGCCAACAGTTACCCTAATTGTGGCTGCATACAATGAAGCTTATTGTATTGAAAAAAAAATTACTAATACATTAGCGTTAACCTATCCCAAAGATAAACTGACCATTGTATTTATAACAGATGGATCTACCGATGAAACGCCTACCATTGTTGCCAAATATCCAATTATACAATTATTACACCAGCCAGAAAGAACTGGAAAAATTGTAGCAGTGCATCGTGCAATGCAAACTGTTAGTTCTGAGATAACTGTTTTTACAGATGCGAATACTTTATTAAATGAATCTGCTTTAGAAAAAATTTGTCAACACTATCAAGATCCAAAAGTAGGAGCTGTTGCGGGAGAAAAAAGAGTTGAAATAGATAACAGTGGTGATGCAACAGCAGGAGAGGGTTTTTATTGGAAATATGAATCAAAACTTAAAGCTTGGGACTCTGAATTAAATATGGTTATTGGTGCAGCTGGAGAATTATTTAGTATTAAAACAGCTTTATATATTCCTGTTCCTTCAGATACTATTTTAGATGATTTTATGATTTCAATGCTTATAGCTACAAATGGGTATCGTATTATTTACGAGCCCAATGCCTTTGCGTTAGAATCTGCTTCTGCCAATACTAAAGAAGAATTAAAACGTAAAATTAGAATTGCTGCAGGTGGAATTCAATCATTCTTGAGGCTCACTAGTCTTTTAAACCCTTTTAAATACCCTGTTTTAAGTTTTCAGTACCTAAGTCATAGAATTTTACGTTGGACCATTGCACCTGTTTTAATGGTATTGGTATTCGTATTTAATTGGTTTTTAGTTTTTAATGACCATCTATCAGGTGTTTTCATTTTTTTATTAGTTGCTCAAAATATATTTTATTCTTTAGCGCTATTAGGTTGGATTTTACAATCTAAGTCTATCAAACTCAAGTTATTTTTCATTCCATACTATTTTTGTATGATGAATTATGCCATACTAGCCGGTATTCATCGATACTTTTTTTCTAGCCAATCTGTTCTATGGGAGAAGGCAAAACGTAAATGAGTTCAATTTCCCTATTCTAATGGCAATTTGATATATTCGCATAGTAAAATTGATTCCTTTATTTAGATATCGATACCATTAATTAAGCCCATCAAATGAATGTTACAATTGGTATAATAGGTTTGGGTTATGTGGGGCTTCCTTTGGCTCGACTATTTGCTGAAAAATATGCAGTAATTGGGTTTGACATAGATTCATTTAAAATAGATTTATTAAATAAAGGAATTGATACCAATAATCAGCAACCCTTTACTAGCGAAGGGTTGAGCAATTTGCAATTTTCAAATAACCCAATAGTATTAAAAACCTGCACACATTTAATAGTAACAATTCCAACTGATATTGATGCGCAAAATTTTCCAGATTTAAAGCCTTTGCAAAATGCATCGCAATTGATAGGAGAAGTACTACAGCAAGGGATGACAGTGGTTTTTGAAAGTACTGTTTATCCAGGATTAACAGAAGAAATTTGCATACCAATTATAGAAAAGTTTAGCGGACTCATTTGGAAGAAAGATTTTTTTGTAGGTTATTCACCAGAGCGAATAAATCCAGGAGAACCGAATAGACCTTTGGCTTCCATTGTTAAAATTGTGTCGGCCGATACGTCAGAAACCTTGGCTAATTTGGTTGATTTGTATAGTTCAGTTATTACTGCTGGAATATACCAAGCGCCATCTATACGTGTAGCTGAAGCTGCAAAAGTTATTGAAAATGCACAGCGTGATTTGAATATTGCTTTCATGAATGAGTTGGCACTGATTTTTGATTTGATGCAATTAGATACGCGAGATGTTTTAAAAGCCGCTGCGAGTAAATGGAATTTTTTACCTTTTGAACCAGGATTAGTTGGTGGTCATTGTATAGGTGTAGATCCATATTATCTTACTTTTAAAGCTGAGCAGCTAGGGTATATACCAAAAGTCATTCATTCGGGTAGGGATTTAAATAACCAAATAGGGCCTTTTATTGCAGAAAAAGTAGTTAAAACCTTAATTTCTCAAGAAAAAAATATTGCAAAATCAAGGGTGCTTGTGTTGGGATGTACTTTTAAAGAGAATGTAAATGATATTAGGAATTCAAAAGTGTTTGATATTGTTGATACGCTTTCATCTTACTTGTTACAAATAGATATTTTAGATCCACTAGTGCCCTTTAATACAGTTATCCCTTGCGCAGCTAGATTAATCCAACAACTTGAGCCTGAGATTTTTTATGATGCCGTTATACTGGCTGTAAAGCATGATGCTTTCAAACAATTACCATTAACTGCTCTAAAAGCAATTGCTGCATCTGGAAATTTGAATTTATTTGATGCAAAAGCCTTTTATGACAAATCCGAAGCAATAAAAATTGCCAAACATTATTGGCGCTTGTAGTAGATTTTACCAATATTACTATGTATTTGTAGTATAACTACTATACGGATTCCCCCAATTATTTAAAATTTCATATAATTTAATTTTAGCAAATGATAAGCCTGTAAAGGCTTTTGAAGAACAATGTTTAGTCATTGTTTATTTACAAGCTGATTTATTTTGTAATCAATTTTATAAACCTGAGTATTTTCTATGGTAAAAAATTGGTAATTCTACTACAAAATAGATTTGAACTTCTGCATTAAATTTGTTTAAAATCAATTGTATGGAATTCTTTTCAATACCCGTGCAAACAGAATGTAAGGGAAAGAAGATCACTGGCACATTAAGGGGCACCTTGGTATATTGGGAATTTGAGTCTTATTCTAAGTCATTTGTTGAGTGTTTTCCGAACCATCTTTTTACCAGTAGAACAACCCTTACAGATAAATCTGAGGCTACTGAATCCTTGGTAGAAGCCTTACTTACCGCTTTTGACCATTGTATTGCACCTATATTAGCGTAATTGCCTCTAATTTAAATTTTTTAGTAAGCTTTCAAACGTATTTGTTTTTTTCTTGTTAGATTGCGGACGATTAAGCGATTAAAAAATTATTTTCGGATATGACTATTGAGAATTTCAAGTTACTAACATTAGAAGAAAAGCTTTCACAGCTTAAGTATAACGGTGAATTATTAGGTTCTTACGAACGCAATGGAGAGCCAAATGCTCCTAAAATACCAGGGGACATTTTTGCTTTGTATGATTTTTGGGTTTATTTGAGTGAAGACGAGCAAACAGTGATCCCTTCTAGAAGAAATCCTATTGTAGCAGAACAATAAACAACTAACTTTTTAAAAAGACCCCTTCATTGGGGTTTTTTTATGCAATACAAAGAACTTGTTTACAAAAAAGCAGTTTCTTAATTCAGTCTATTCATATTTTGAATAATTTAAGGTAATTCAGTATGTTCTTTAACACTATGGTGTTTTGGAAATCTTTAATTTAGCAACGAATGAAAAACAAATTACGTCTAATAATAGCTGTTGTCATCTGCTTATTAGTAAAGCAAGTCAGTTATGCGCAACAAATGGATTCTGTATTAGCCATCTATGAAGAACAATTTCCTAGAGAGAAAATTCATATTCATTTCGACAGAACCTTGTACAATAAAGATGAAACCATCTGGTATAAATTGTATTTACTTGCTGGCAATAATGAATTTAGCAAGCAAAGTAAAAACGTTTATGTAGCCTGGTACGATACTAGTGGAAATTTGTTAAAGCAAACTGCATCTCCATTATTTCAATCTTCTGCCAAAGGTTCTTTTGAAATACCTGCTAATTATAAGGGTGATTATATTCATGTTAAAGCATTCACTCGTTGGATGCTCAATGAAGATTCTGCCTACTTATATGAAAAAGATATTCCAATAAATGTTGGCATTGTTGAAACAAAAACAAAAAAAGCATTTGCCAAAACCAAACTAGAGGTTTTTCCAGAAGGCGGTTTTTTGGTACAAGGCCTTGCCAACAGAGTAGCTTTTAAAGCAACCAATCCATCGGGTCTGCCTGTTATGATTAAAGGCTTTGTATTGAATGATAAAAACAAAGTAGTAGATACCTTAAAAGTACTACACGATGGCATGGGTATGTTTACTTTAAAGAGCAATCCAGGTGAAAATTATCAACTAAGTTTTACCGACGAAAATGCACAAAAGACAACCCTGCCTTTGGTTATTTCTAAATCAAAAGGAGTTGGCTTATCTGTTTCAATGGATTATGAAAAAGCCTATGTAAGTGTAGAACGAAGTAAAGAATTACCTGCTAATTTTAAGCACTTACATTTACTAGTGCATCAAAATCAACAAGTACTTTATACCGTTTCATTTAAAGGCGAAGATAAATTATTACAGAAAGCCGCATTGCCAATAGACGAATTACCAACAGGCATTGTTCAGTTTTCATTATTTACAGACGATTGGATACCATTAGCAGAGCGGATTGTTTTTGTAAATAATCGTTTGCATGAATTCAATGCAAAAATGAGTGTGCCAATTATAAATATGGCCAAACGTGGTAAGAATGTTATTGAAATTTTAATATCAGATACGGCATCAACCAATATGTCAATTGCAGTAACAGATGCATCAATAGTAACACCCGAAAACCAAACCATTTATTCTGATTTTTTATTGAGTAATGAAATTAAAGGCAAGGTCTTTCATCCTGCATATTATTTTTCTAGTGATGCTGATAGTGTTGCAGCGCATTTAGATTTAGTGATGTTAACCAATGGCTGGAGAAGGTATGATTGGGATAAAATAAAATCTGGTTTGTTGCCTACTTTACAATATCCAAAAGAAAACGGTTTTATGAAATTAACCGGAAAGGTTTTTGGTAACCAGGCCCTAAAAACAACGGCTAATTTACAACTCAATTTAATTGTAGCGGCAAAAGATAGTAGTACTAAAATGCTTTTCCTGCCTGTAGAAAAAGACGGTTCGTTTCAAGAAAATAGTGCGTTCTTTTTTGATACAGTAAGGGTGTATTATAGTTTTAATAACAATGCAAAATTAACCGATCAATTACAGGTACATATTGAAAATGGCTTACTGTTGCAGCAGTTTAGAAAAATTGATTTTAATAAAGCTGGCGTAATGCAAACTTGGAATGATAGTTTAGCTAGGGCTCAACTGAATTTTTATTTATCGGAACAAGAAAAATTAAGAAGACAAATGGCATCGGCTACTTTGCAAGAAGTAATCGTAAAATCTAAAGTCAAATCACCTACCCAATTATTAGATGAAAAATATGCCACAGGTTTATTTTCTGGTGGAGATGGCTATACTTTCGATTTAACAAATGAACCACCAATAGGGTCTTTAGATATTCTTTCATACTTACAAGGTAGGGTAGCAGGGTTAACCATTAATGGTATGGGCGCACAAGCAACCATGAGTTGGCGCGGTGCGGTTCCTGATGTGTATTTGAATGAAATGAAAATGACCGTGGATATGATTCAAACCATTGCAGTTTCTGATATTGCTTTGGTAAAAGTTTTCCGTCCACCTTTCTTTGGATCGGGTGGTGGGGGAAGCGGTGGGGCAATTGCTATTTATACTAAAAAAGGAAAATCCGGACGTGGTGGAAATGCAAATAACAAAGGCATGGAAAATGCAATACTAGGAGGCTATTCTGTATTTAAAGAATTTTATAACCCTAATTACGAAAAGCCTACAGCCAATTTCGAAGCCGACAATAGAACCACGCTTTATTGGAATCCATATTTGTTAACCAATAAAAGAAGTCCGCGTATAAAAATTGAATTCTTTAACAATGACTCAAGTAAGAAATTACAAATTGTATTAGAAGGCGTTAATGCTAATGGAAAATTGGCAAGGGTTGTAAAGACCATTGAATAATAGAAATATTATTTTTTTGTAGAATCTCTAACAATCAATTCAGATTTTAGAATAATATTTTCATTACTAATTAAGGATCTTTTTTTATCTAAATTTTTAAATAAAATAGCTGCTGCTTGTTTGCCCATTTCGTAAGCAGGTTGAGTAATAGTTGTTAGTGAAGGATTTAATAATGGAGCAGTACGCAAATTAGAAAAACAAATTACCTTAGTGTCTTTTGGTATGTTTATATTCAGCTCGTTACAAACATAATAAGTAGACAGGGCTAATTTTTCAATAGAAGCAAATACGCCATCAGGAATTTTATCGGATTGAAATAATTGTTTGATTTTTTTGTAATTGTTTTTCTCGTCTCCAGTACATTTAATTATTCTAGAAGGATTGGCTTCAATATTATGCTTGTTAAGTGCTTCTAAATAACCTTGTTTGCGTTTATTGTCTATTGATAGATTTTCTGAAATAGATAAATAAGCAATATCCTTACAGCCATTTTGAATCAAGTGTTCTGTTGCGTTAAATCCACTAGTAAAGTCGTCGGTAGTAATTTTTGCGGTTTCAATTTCATGACAAATTCTATCAAAAAACACAATTGGAATACCCGATTGAATTAAGTCGTTAAGGTGTTGGTAAGACTGAGTAGCGGTAGACAAAGACATGATCACACCATCTACCCGTCCGTTTTGTAAATGCTTTAAAATGCTTTCTTCTTTGGCAAATTCGTCGT
>JBAXPJ010000007.1:0-55724 GCA_037132335.1 Sediminibacterium sp.
AAATTGAGTTTTTCTTCGTCTCAAGGCACAGGTACTTTAGAAAAAATTGCCGAAGATTCATTCAGTATACCTGAATACCAAGGCACTGGCAAGTATATTAGAAATGCCGACAAAAAAATTACGGGCGTGGTAATTGATGTGATGGGATACCATATGGTAGGCACTAAACAAGAAGTAACAAGTACTACTTATTTAATGGATCGTCAACCAATATTAAAAGTTAAAAGAAAGCAATTCGTTATTAGCTAATGGTGTTTGTTCGCCAGTTACTAAGTTTTTAACTACCAACGTATTTTCCAACAATTCCTTACTGCCTATAATAACGGCGTAAGGAATTTGTTTTTTATCGGCATACTTAAACTGCTTTTCGAACTTGGCGTTTTCATGAAACAATTCACAAGCAATATTTTGTTCCCTTAATTGTTGCATTAAACCAAATGCAGCTTTACTTTCAGCCTCACCTAAATTAAAAAACAACACTTTGGTTCCGGTTTGAACTTCTGCAGGAAATAGCGCTAGCTCTTCCATTACATCATATATCCTATCTACCCCAAAAGATATTCCTACACCTGGTACATTTGGCACGCCAAAGCTGCCTGTTAAATCATCGTACCTTCCGCCGCCGCCAATGCTACCCATTTGAACTTGGTTGGCTTTTACTTCAAAAATGAGTCCAGTATAATAATTCAAACCCCTTGCTAGGGTAAAATCTGCTTGTAAATGTTGGCCTACAAAAGTATTTGCATGGTAATTTAATAAGTATTCAATTTCATCAATACCCGCTGTAGCTGTTTCGTTACCAGCTAATAATTGTTTGAGTTGCGCTAGCTTCTCGGCATTGGATCCTTCAATACTTAAATAGGTTTCAATCGTTTGTATTTGGTTGGCAGTTAATCCGCGTAGGCTTAGTTCTTCTTTTACTTTATCTAATCCTACTTTATCTAATTTATCAATAGCAACAGTAATGTCAATCATTTTGTCGGCGCCTCCACAAAATTCTGCGAGTGCGGCTAATGTTTTTCGGCTATTGATTTTTATTACAGCATCTACACCTAATTTTTTAAAAACAGTGGCGTAGATATTGGCAAGTTCTACTTCATTTAATAAAGAATAACTACCAACAACATCTGCATCACACTGATAAAACTCGCGGTAGCGGCCTTTTTGCGGACGATCGGCTCGCCAAACGGGTTGTATTTGGTAGCGTTTAAAAGGCATGTTTAATTGCCCATGATTCATGGCTACGTATCTGGCAAAGGGAATGGTTAAATCGTAACGTAAAGCCCTCTCTGTTAAGTCTTTAGTATTTTTTCCGTCTAATACTTTTTCGAATGCAAGTTTAGATTGTTCTTGTTTTGCAGGGTTGTCTAAACCATTGTTGAGAATCTTAAAAATGAGTTTATCGCCTTCGTCGCCATATTTACCCATTAAGGTTTCTAAATTTTCCATGGCTGGCGTTTCAAGTGGTTGAAAGCCATAGTTTTCAAACACATTACGTATGGTTTGAAAAATATAATTACGCTTGCGCACAACAGTTGCGCTAAAATCGCGGGTGCCTTGTGGTAAACTTGGTTTGCTCATAGTTGCTACTCTTGAACGCAAATATAAGTAAACTGAAATTGGGTTTGTAGGCTAACAAACAGTAGTATTTTAGCAATTTGTGGTTATGGAATTGCAAAATATCTGCATCTCTATAATAATTAATCATTTTGTTTTGAATTGCTGACCGATTTTGCTTTTCTCAATAGAATTATTGCCTAAATTGCTCACCCTATTCAATAGATAGTTAAATGCAAGAGAGTTTTAGAGATAAACAGCAAAAAAGTTTTACTTTAATGCGTATGACATACGACTTAGCTATGGCTGTTCTGATTTTGGGAATGGCAGTGGTGATGTTATTTAGTGAGCGGTTGAAAATTGATCAGATTTCATCGATCGATGCAACCTTTCGCTATTTGTTTGGTGGGATTTGTATTTTATATGGTGGATTTCGTTTGTATAGAGGGATAAAGAGGGATTATTAAGGGATGCAACAAATGAAAAAATATGGTTTTTTGTTCTTTGCAATGTTGCTGCTTTTTGCATGTAAAAATCAAAAAGCCGAGGACGATAGAGATACGCCAAACAAAGGAACCATTTATATAAGTGTAGATGAAAGTTTTAAACCGGTTATAGAAGAACAAATAAAAATTCACCATTCTTCTTTTCCGGATACAAAAATTATTGCATCTTACAAGCCAGAAGTGGAGTGTTTAAGGGATTTGCAAAAAGATAGTACCCGGATGATTATTATTGCCAGGGGATTATTTAAAAAGGAAACAGCGTTCTTTGAGTCGAATTTAGGATACAAGCCTCAGTTTGCTATAATGGCTTACGATGCAGTGGCAGTTATTGTTAACCATGCTTCGAAAGACAGCATTTTTACAATGGCAGATTTAAAAAATATCTTAACAGGAAAGAGCAAAAGAATAGCCGTGATGGATGGAAAAAACGCAACGAGCACGGTTCGTTTTTTACAAGATTCCATTTTAAGAGGGGCGAGTTTTGGTGCGAATGTAGTAGCGTCAAAGAATAGTGCAGACGTTATAGATATTGTTTCGAAGAATGAAAATGTGGTAGGATTTGTAGGATTGAGTTGGGTTGGGGATAGTTATGATCCACAGCAACAACAAAATTTGAAAAAAATTAGGTTGGCTTTAATTGAATGTGTGCGTTGTGTAGAGAAGGGTTATTTTGCAAAACCATCTCAAGCATCAATTGCATATGCGCAGTATCCTTTACCAAGACCCATGTATTATATTTTAAAAGAAAATGCACCGGGCTTAGGAACAGGGTTTATGAATTTTTTAAGTTTAGAAAGAGGACAATTGATTTTTAAAAGGGCACTCCTGGTACCTGCTAAAATGAATTTTAATAAAAGATCAGGAAAAATTAAAGACTCAGATTAACACAATAACTATAAAAATCGACAAATGAAGAAGACAGTTTCGATGATGTTAACAGCACTGATGATGGGTCAGTTCGCTATGGCTCAATCAGTACCTGAGGGCATCAAACTATTGCAGAGCGTCTATAAAATAAATAGTGCGAAGGCGGTATTACAAAAGGCATACGATGCCAATCCAAAAGACCCACAAGCCATTTATTGGTTAGGGATAGCTAATGTAGCTAAGAACAGAGAAGTGTTGTCTAAAGATGGCATAGCTGCTGCAAGAGCATTATACCAAAAAGCTTTGCAAGATGGTGTGAACGATCCGTTGATTTGGGTTGGTCAAGGCGTTATAGATATTTTGGAGAGTAATAATGTAAATGCTGCCAAACAAAAGTTTGAGCAAGCTATTACCACCACTACCGAAACAAAAGGAAAAAACAAAGGCAAACCAAGTGCAATAATTTTAAATGCAATTGGTATGGCCAATGCTTTGGGTGGATCAACTATTGGCGATCCTGCTTATGGTATTGAAAAACTTAAGCAAGCTGCTGCAATTGATTTAATCAATTCAGATATCTATTTAAACATGGGTATTTGTTATTTGAAAATGGGTGGCGAAAATGGTGGAGAAGCAGTAAAAGCTTTTCAAGAAGCCATCACACGCGATCCTAAAAATGCACGTGCTATGTGGCGCATTGGTAAAATTTACCAAAGCCAAAACAATAAAGAATCTTTGGAATTATTTTTTAATAATGCCATTGCTGCAGACCCTGGTTTTCCAGCACCTTATTTAGAATTATTTAATTATTATTCTAATCGTGATGTTGTAAAAGCAAAAGCATACTTAGATGATTTTTTAAAGAATGCCGATAAAGATCCTGTGAACGATTTCTTTTATGCAGAATATTTATTTCGTGCAGGGAAATACCAAGAGTCATTGGATAAAGCAAAAGAAATTGAAAAGTCTTCAAGCCTAGCAGCAGTGCCACGTTTGAGCCTTTTGTATGCATATAACTACGATCGTTTAGGCGATTCGGTTGCTGCAAAAAATAATGTAATTAATTTCTTTAATGCCAAATCAGAAATTCAATCTACCGACTACGATTTAGCTGTTAAATTGGTGTCTAAATTTCCAGGCAATGAAGCGCAAGCCGTAGGATTTTTAGAGCAAGCAATTGCAGCAGATACTGCTCGTGTAAACAAATTAAATTACATGAACCAAGCAGCAGATATTTATGGTAAAGCTAAAATGTATGCACAGCAATTACAGTGGTTACAAAACGCAGTTACTTTAAAAGGTGCTGTTGCAGAAGTAGATCATTACAAAATGACACTTGCGGCATTAAATGCAAAAGATTATGCTAAAACAATTGAATTAGCAAAAGCCTATATGGCCGCAATGCCAGAAAAACCGCAACCTTATTCATTTTTCAGAAAAGCGGCTATTGCTTCAGATCCAGATACTACCAAAGGAATTGCTGTTGAATACTTGAGTTATCTTGATTCTGTTTACAGCGTTGTTAACAAAGACAAGTATAAAAAAGATATATTCTTCAATAAGTATTTTGCTATTAAATATTACATTAACAAATTCAATGGCATCAAACAAAGTCCAGATTTCAAGTTCAAGTCAGACGGTCAAAAATCTGAATCTGTTGAATTATTCTTAACGTTCTGCCAAAAAGCACTAGAAGTAGCAGATAGTATGCTATTGCTTTATCCAGATGCTAATGATGAAAATAATAAGTATTCAGTTGGTGTAAAAGCTGAAATTCAAAAAAATATTGACTATTACAGCAAGCCGCCAGCTAAAAAAGCTAGCGGATCTGCCACTCCAGCCAAATAATTTCAAAAAAAACACAAGAAATGACTCCTCTTTTTGAGGAGTTTTTCTTTTGTAACCAATACAGGCTTATTTTTGCGCCACTTAATTCTTATTGCATGAGTGGGTTGACGTTTTTTTTGGATGTAAATGAATCAAATTCTGCTGTTGATTATCTGCCAATTGGCCTTCAGCTGATTTTTGCCGCGGGCTTTGTGGCAACAATGATAGGGGTTTCAGCCATTTTGGGCCCTAAAAGAAAAACAGCAGACAAGCTCGAAAACTTTGCTAGTGGGGTAGAAAACCATGGAAATGCCCGTCAGCCAATGGCAATCAAGTATTTCTTGGTGGCTATTCTATTTGTATTGTTTGATGTAGAGGTTATCTTTTTTTATCCTTATGCTGTAAATTTTAGAGAACTTGGTTGGGCTGGGTTTAGTGCCTTACTAATGTTTGTAGGCTTCTTTTTGGTAGGATTCATCTATATCCTAAAAAAAGGCGCTTTACAGTGGGAAGACTAATTTTTTAATATTAACTGATTATATGTCACGTCCGGTTCGATTTAATACTCACCCCATAGAAGCTAAGCTTTCCGATGCTATTTCTGTTGCAGAAGCGCCAGATGGATATGCAGGTGAAGGCTTTTTTACTGCCCGTTTGAGCGATGTTGTTGGCTTGGCTCGTAAAAACTCTTTATGGCCCTTGCCTTTTGCTACTTCTTGTTGTGGAATTGAGTTCATGGCTACCATGGGTTCTCACTACGATTTGGCCCGTTTTGGTTCAGAAAGAGTAGGCTTCTCGCCTCGTCAATGCGATTTATTAATGGTAATGGGAACAATTTCTAAAAAAATGGGCCCTGTTTTGCGTCAGGTATACCTTCAAATGGCGGAACCTCGTTGGGTTTTGTCTGTTGGAGCTTGTGCGTGTAGCGGTGGCATTTTTGATACCTATAGTGTATTACAAGGCATTGACCAGATTATTCCGGTGGATGTATATGTACCAGGTTGTCCTCCTCGTCCAGAAGCAATTTTAGACGGGTTTATGAAAATTCAGGAACTCGTTGGTCTAGAAAGCATCAGACGTAGAAATAGCGATCAATACAAGGCGCTGATGAATAGTTATGGAATAGAATAATTCAATTGAAATGGCATTAACAAACGAACACATTCAACATCGATTAACAGAGAAGTTTGGAGACCTAGTTTCCAATTTCAGCGTGTTGTACGATATGCTCAGTTTTGAAGTTTCCACAGATCAAAATTTGAAAGTCTTACAATTTTTGTACGACGAATCAGATTTAAATTTTCAATTCTTAACTGATGTATGCGGCGTAAATTTTCCCGACCAAATTGGCCGAGAATTAGCAGTAGTATATCATTTACACAACTTGCAAGACAATGTTCGTATTCGCTTTAAAGTGTTTACCAGCATAGCTTCGCCAGATGTGTATACCGCATCTAAATTATTTTCTGCTGCCAATTGGATGGAAAGAGAAACCTATGATTTTTACGGAATTAATTTTGTAGGACATAGTAATCTTAAACGCATTTTAAATGTAGATGAGATGGACTATTTTCCATTAAGAAAAGAGTATCCACTCGAAGACCAAACACGTATAGACAAAGACGATCAAATGTTTGGAAGAGGATAGCAATAAAGCTGATTAACTAAAAATAAATAAGCCCCTTGGGGTTTGGGTATGACAGAACATCATCAACACCATATTAAGCTACCAGAAGGATCTATTGAAAAACAGACCACTACTTTAAACGTAGGGCCTACACACCCTGCAACGCATGGTGTGTTTCAAAATATCATGGAATTAGACGGCGAACAAATTGTTTCTACAGAACAAACTGTTGGATACATTCACCGTGCTTTTGAAAAACTAGCTGAACGCAGACCACTGTACCAAGTAACACCTATTACAGATCGTTTAAACTATTGTAGTAGTCCCTTAAATAATATGGGATGGCATTTAACCTGCGAAAAATTATTGGGTGTAAAAACACCTAAGCGTGTAGATTATTTGCGCATTATTATTATGGAGTTGGCACGTATTTCCGATCACCTTATTTGCAATTCCATTGTTGGGGTTGATACGGGTGCTTACACAGGATTTTTATACGTGATGCAATACCGCGAATTGATCTATGAAATTTACGAAGAAGTTTGTGGCTCTCGCTTAACAACTAATATTGGACGCATTGGCGGATTCGAAAGAAATTTCACCAATACTGCTTTTACAAAACTCGAAAAATTCTTAAAAGAATATCCTAAGGTTTTAAAAGAATTCGAAAGCTTGTTTGCCCGCAATAGAATTTTCATGGAACGTACTATTGGCGGCGGTGCTATCAGTGCAGAGCGTGCGTTGAACTATGGATTTACGGGTCCTAATTTACGTGCAGCTGGTGTTGATTATGATGTGCGTGTACATAGCCCGTATAGCAGTTACGAAGATTTTAATTTCTCAATTCCAGTAGGAAAAACAGGCGATAATTACGATCGCTTTTTGGTGCGCAACGAAGAAATGTGGCAGAGCTTAAGTATCATAGAACAAGCCTATAAAAAAGTGCAAGAATTTAAAGGAGCAGATGCCGAAATTTTTCATGCAGATGTTCCTGAATATTACTTGCCTAAAAAAGAAGATGTGTACACCAAAATGGAAGCACTCATCTGGCATTTTAAAATTATTATGGGAGAAGTAGATTTACCAAAAGGCGAAGTCTATCATTCTATTGAAGCAGGTAATGGCGAGTTAGGATTTTATTTAATTAGTGATGGTGGTAGAACGCCATTCCGTTTGCATTTCCGTCGCCCATGTTTTATTTATTATCAAGCATATCCTGAATTAGTAACAGGAGGTATGTTAAGTGATGCAATTGTAACAATGAGTAGTTTGAATTTGATTGCGGGAGAATTGGATGCATAATTTCAAAGAGAAAACGAATTGATTTATTGATTTTTTATAAAGAGGTATGGTACAATTTTCAGAAGAAAAACTAGCTAAAGTAAAAGAGCTCATTGAACGCTATCCCGAAGGAAAGCAGAAGAGTGCTTTACTACCCTTATTACATTTGGCGCAAGATAGTTTTGGTGGATGGCTTAGTTCAGATACAATGGACTATGTAGCATCACTATTATCTATAGAGCCAATAGAAGTGTATGAAGTTGCCACATTCTATAGCATGTATAATACCAAACCAATTGGTAAGTATATGTTTGAAGTTTGTCAAACCGGACCATGCATGTTAAATGGAAGCGATAATATCATTGAATATATTAGTAAAACACTTGGCATTAAACCAGGTGAAACAACAGCAGATGGTTTGTTTACTTTAAAAACAGTGGAGTGCTTGGGTGCTTGTGGTTATGCGCCTTTAATGCAATTAGGCAAAATTTATCGCGAGCATTTAACCAAAGAAAAAGTGGATGAAATTATTGCAGAATGTAGAAATACAGCAGCTGCAAACAATTAGATCAATCAACAATTAAAATTCCTCCGAGGATTTAAATATGGGAAGAAAATTATTATTAGAAAAAGCGCATGTTCCAGGAATTCGCAGCTACGAAGTGTATCGCCGCGAAGGTGGGTATGCTAGTGTTGAGAAGGCCTTGAAAACTATGAGCCCCGAAGCAATTGTAGAAGAGGTTAAGAAAAGCGGCTTGCGTGGCAGGGGTGGTGCTGGTTTTCCTGCAGGTATGAAATGGAGTTTTATTGCAAAACCAGAAGGCGTTCCGCGTCACTTGGTTTGTAATGCCGACGAAAGCGAACCAGGAACTTTTAAGGATCGTTACTTAATGGAATTTATTCCGCATTTATTAATTGAAGGATTAATCGTTTCATCGTATGCGCTAGGAAGTCATGCAACATATATTTACATACGTGGTGAATATGCTTGGATTACTGATATTTTAGAACAAGCAATTAACGAAGCAAAAGCGAATGGATTTTTAGGGAAAAATATTTTAGGTACAGGATTCGATTGTGAAATTTATGTTCACCGTGGAGCCGGCGCTTATATTTGTGGAGAAGAAACTGCACTAATAGAATCATTAGAAGGCAAGCGTGGTAATCCGCGTATTAAACCGCCATTCCCTGCTATTAAAGGTGCATGGGGTCGTCCTACAGTGGTAAACAATGTAGAAACTTTAGCATCAGTTGTTCCAATTATTAATTTAGGTGGCGAAGAGTATGCTACCATTGGTGTTGGAAAGTCTACAGGTACAAAATTAATTTCGGCTTGTGGCAATATTAATAAGCCAGGTGTTTATGAAATTGACATGACTATTTCTGTAGAAGAATTTTTATACAGCGATGAATATTGTGGCGGCATACCTAATGGAAAAAAATTAAAAGCATGTATTCCAGGTGGATCGTCGGTGCCTATTTTACCTGCTAACCTATTATTAAAAACTGCCAAAGGCGAAACCCGTTACATGAACTACGAAAGTTTAAGTGATGGTGGATTTGCTACAGGATCTATGATGGGTTCTGGTGGTTTTATTGTGTTAGACGAAGACCAATGTATTGTAAGAAATACCTATTCATTGGCACGTTTTTATCGCCACGAAAGTTGCGGTCAGTGTTCGCCCTGCCGTGAAGGAACTGGTTGGATGGAAAAGCTTTTATATCGCCTAGAAAAAGGAGAAGGAAAAACTAGTGATATTGATTTGTTATGGGATATACAAAGTAAAATTGAAGGAAATACCATTTGTCCATTAGGAGACGCTGCGGCTTGGCCAGTAGCAGCTGCTATTAGACATTTTAGAGATGAATTTGAATGGCATGTAACGCATGCGGCAGAAGCACAAACCAGCAATTTTGGTTTAGCGCATTATGCCGATCCAATTCATGTGCCAACGGTATAAACAAGCATATTAAAAACTTAAATATTCCCTTTCGGGGGATGTGGTATGAGTGAAATACAATTATTTAAAGTAACCATCGACAACATTACAATTGAAGTGCCTGCAGGTACTAGTATTCTGCATGCTGCACGTCAAATTGGAGGAGATGTTGCACCGCCAGCAATGTGTTTTTATAGCAAGCTAGAAGGCAGCGGCGGTAAGTGTCGTACCTGTTTGGTAGAAGTAAGCAAGGGTTCCGAAAAAGATCCACGCCCAATGCCCAAACTAGTTGCTTCTTGCCGTACAACTGTCATGGATGGCATGGAAGTAAAAAACATTACTAGCCCAAAAGTGGTAGATGCTAGAGCAGGAATTGTAGAATTCTTATTATTGAATCATCCACTAGATTGTCCGGTATGTGATCAAGCAGGTGAATGTCATCTGCAAGATTTAAGTTTCGAGCACGGCAAGGCAGACACTCGTTACGAGTTTCAACGTAGAACATTCCCCAAACACGATTTGGGAAAATATATTCAGTTACACATGACACGTTGCATTCTATGTTACCGTTGTGTATTTGTTGCCGATCAGCTAACCAATAAACGTGAACACGGAATTTTAGACAGGGGAGACCATTCTGAAATTGCTACATTGATTGAAAAGAATTTAGACAATGATTTTATTGGTAATGTAATTGATGTTTGTCCGGTGGGCGCATTAACCGATAAAACTTTCCGTTTTAAAAATCGTGTTTGGTTTTTAAAACCAATGGATGCACACCGCAACTGCCCTACTTGTAGTGGAAAAGTTACTTTGTGGAATCGTGGAGAAGAAGTGTTTAGAGTAACTGCACGCAAAGACCAATGGGGTGAAGTAGAAGACTGGATTTGTAACGATTGCAGATTCGAAAAAAAGCAAAGTTCCGACTGGACAATTGAAGGGCCAAGATTAATTGACAGACATTCTGTAATTGCGCAAGGACACTATGCGGGAACAGTTGGCACACATATTCCAACAGAAACTTTTAAAGCAGTTCATGCTGGCAGAGATCCTAAATTATTGATGGATATTCATTCGGTGAGTGAAGTAAACCAAACAGATATTGAACTGAGTTTAATAAATGGACCGGCGCATTCCAACAATTTTAATTCTAACAAAGACTAATTGTACTATAGCTCATGACACTACTTGCATTTGATTGGCTACTGATAATAGAAAAACTGGTATTAATTGCCATTATAGTTTTTGCAAGCTTGGGTATTGCCTTGTATACCACTTTTGCAGAACGCAAAGTGGCGGCCATTTTACAAGACAGACCAGGCCCAGAAAGAGCAGGTCCTTTTGGATTGTTTCAACCATTTGCAGATGGATTGAAATTAATAATGAAAGAAGAAATTATTCCATCTTCGGCCAATAGAACTTTATTTATTCTTGGGCCAGGATTGGCTATGACAGCCGCTTTAATGACTTGTGCTGTCATCCCTTGGGGTGGAACACTGTCTTTATTTGGCAGAGAAATTTCTTTACAAATAGCAGATATTAATATTGGTATTTTATATGTATTTGGTGTAGTGAGCGTAGGTATTTATGGTATGATGATTGGTGGTTGGGCATCGAATAATAAATTTTCTTTGATGGCTGCTTTGCGCGGTGCATCACAAGCAATTAGTTATGAATTGGCCATGAGTATTGCGCTGATTGCTTTATTAATGACAACTGGTTCATTAAGTTTAAGAACAATTGTAGAACAACAAATGGCCCCTGGTCATTTATGGAATATCGCTTATCAACCTTTGGGCTTTATATTGTTTTTCATTTGTGCTATGGCCGAGTGTAATAGAACGCCTTTCGATTTGCCAGAAGCAGAAAACGAATTAAATTTTGGATACCACCAAGAGTATTCTTCAATGAAACTTGGGTTCTATCTTTTTTCGGAATACGTGAATATGATTATGAGTAGTGCGGTAATGGCATCGCTATATTTTGGTGGATATGATATTCCTTTTTTCAACGAAAGCGTTTTGCCTCAAAACATTGCGGCATTAGTTGGGGTAGGAGCATTATTAATTAAAATTGTCATTTTCATTTTTGTATTTATGTGGATTCGTTGGACCATTCCAAGATTCCGTTACGATCAATTAATGAATTTAGGTTGGAAGAGTTTAATACCATTGGCTTTGGTAAACATGCTTATAACAGGCGCGTTTATTTTAGCGAGGATGTAATAAATTTTTTGATTTTTTTTTGGAAAATTCGGAGTAAAAAATATTTTTGTAAACCATATATAAGCAAACGCTAAGCCAAAGCAAAGCGGACATCAAAATGGAGGCATTAACCAATAGAGTAAAAGAAGTTAGTCGCAAGCCGATGAGTTTCTCGGAGCGATTGTACATACCCAATATTTTAAAGGGTATGGCCATTACTTTCAGCCATATGTTTAAGAAGCAGCCGACTATTCGCTACCCAGAACAAAAGCGCGAATTTAGTCCGGTTTTTCGTGGGCTACACGTACTTAACAGAGACGAAGAAGGTCGCGAACGTTGCACTGCTTGTGGATTGTGTGCAGTAGCTTGTCCGGCAGAAGCCATTACCATGGAAGCTGCCGAAAGATTACCTGGCGAAGAACATTTGTATCGCGAAGAAAAATATGCAGCAAAATATGAAATCAATATGTTGCGTTGTATTTTTTGTGGATTATGCGAAGAAGCTTGTCCGAAAGACGCTATTTATTTAAGTGAAACTTTCGCTCCAGCAAACTTTACACGCAAAGGATTTATTTACGGGAAAGATGAATTAGTAATACCTAATCAACTAACAGATCCTGCAGGTTTTGCAGCAGCGAGGGGTGCCGCGCGAAACAATTAATAGCATAATTAAAGAACAATGAGTATAACAGAAATATTATTTTTCTTTTTGAGCGCACTAGCTATTGGTAGTGCTATCATGGTGTTGGTTAGCAAGAATCCGGTGTATAGTGTATTGTGGTTGGTAGCAGTTTTCTTTGCTATATCGGGCCATTATATTTTATTGAATGCACAGTTTTTGGCTATCGTAAATTTGATTGTGTATGCAGGAGCCATTATGGTATTATTCCTCTTTGTAATCATGTTAATGAATTTAAATGCACAGAGCGAACCACAGAAAAACTTATGGATGAAATTAGCAGGGGTAATTTCTGGCGGATGTTTTTTAATGGTACTTGTATCTCTTGTTCGTCAAGCACATGAATTAAATGGCAAAAAAGCATTAACCGTTGAAGGAAATATTGGCCTCATTAAAAATTTAGGCAAAGTATTGTTTAGTGATTATGTGGTGCCTTTTGAAATTACAAGTGTGTTGTTTTTAAGTGCAATGATTGGTGCCATTGTCATTGGTAAAAAAGATTAAAAAGCGGCAACAAAATTGCCCAATAAAAATATTTAAAAACGCTTTGAACAAATAGTTCGAGCAACAAGTAGCAAACATGCCAATACAATATTATATCTATCTGTGTTTAACATTATTTAGCATCGGTATCATTGGGGTGCTTACCCGCCGCAATGCAATCATTGTATTTATGTGTGTTGAGTTAATGCTCAATGCCGTGAATTTATTATTGGTTGCTTTTTCAAAAATGCATTTAGCAACAGCCTTGGTAGCAGACAAAGCCACCAAAGTAGGAACCGATGGTCAATTATTTGTATTTTTTATTATGGTAGTAGCTGCGGCAGAAGTAAGTGTAGGGTTGGCAATTATTGTTATGTTGTATCGCAACACACATTCGGTTGATATTAACTTTTTGAATAGATTGAAAAATTAAAAATGCGAAGCTTGTAACGCAATAACTATTTTGTTATAAGCTTCGGTCCGGCATATTATGAGTAAACTTGTTTATTTAATTCCGCTGTTTCCCTTGCTGGGTTTTCTGATCAATGGATTGGGTAGAAAACATTTGTCAAAATCCATGATTGGTATTATTGGCACAGGTTCCATTCTCGCTTCATTTATTGTGAGTGTATTGGTGTTTTTTGATGTGAAAGCAACTGGAACATCAACGGTAGTTACCCTTTTTAATTTTATTCAGGTAAAAGGATTATTAATTCCATTTGCTTTTCAGGTAGACCAATTGTCTGTCATTTTCTTATTAATCATTACAGGCATTGGCACATTGATTCACTTGTATTCAACAGCCTACATGCATGACGAAGAAGCAGCACATTTTGGCCGTTATTTTGCTTACTTAAACCTCTTTATATTTTCAATGTTACTTTTGGTATTAGGTGCCAATTATGTAATCATGTTTATTGGTTGGGAAGGAGTTGGTTTATGTTCTTATTTATTAATTGGTTATTGGTTTAAAAACAATCATTATAACTACGCTGCTAAAAAAGCCTTTGTAATGAACCGCATTGGTGATCTTGGTTTTTTACTAGCCGTATTTTGGTTGATTTTTAAATTAGGCACAGCCACTTATTCGGATGTGTTTTTACAGGTAGATAAATTATCGGCATTTGATATTACTGCGATTACAACTTTATTGTTTGTTGGCGCAATGGGTAAGAGTGCTCAGATTCCTTTGTACACTTGGTTACCCGATGCAATGGCTGGTCCTACACCAGTGTCTGCATTGATTCACGCAGCTACAATGGTTACTGCAGGTATCTATATGATTGCAAGAACCAATTTATTGTATTCTATGGCACCAGGCACACAAACCCTGATTGCTATTGTAGGATTGGCTACCGCAATTTTTGCAGCAACAATTGCACTCAAACAAAACGATATTAAAAAAGTATTGGCCTACTCAACAGTGAGTCAATTAGGTTATATGTTTTTAGGTTTAGGTGTTGGCGCCTATACTGGCGCAGTGTTTCACGTAATGACGCATGCATTTTTTAAAGCCTTATTATTCTTAGGCGCAGGTTCTGTTATTCATGCCATGCACCACGAACAAGATATTACAAAAATGGGCGGACTAAAAAAGTTCATGCCCATCACCCATATTACTTTTTTATTAGCTTGTTTGGCAATTGCAGGAATTCCGCCGTTTTCAGGATTCTTTTCTAAAGACGAAATACTAATGGCGGCTTATGCAAAAAATCCTATTTACTATTATGTAGGATTAGGCGGTGCATTAATGACTGCTTTTTATATGTTCCGTTTGTATACACTAACTTTCTTAGGTGGATTTAGGGGCACAGAAGCGCAAGCAGCACATGTTCACGAAAGTCCAATTGCCATGACCCTTCCATTAATAGTGCTAGCTATATTATCGGTAATTGGCGGATTAATTGGTATACCAGAAGTGTTTGCCAAAGACGCACATAGTTTGGGTAATTTTTTAACGCCAATTTTTGCACAGTCTGCAGCACTTGCAACAGAACATCATTTAGAAGCATCGCAAGAATATTTATTCATGGGCGTTTCTACTTTATTAATTGCAGGAATTATTTTCTATACTATTAATAGTTATAAAAAATACCAATCAACCGAAACTGAAAATACAGGCTTGGCAAAAGTTTTAGAAAACAAATGGTATATCGATGAATTATACGATGCCATAATTGTAAAACCATTAAATGCTATTGCTGGCTTCTTTAAAAATATTGTTGAAAAAAATATTATTGATGGCGGTGTGAATGGTGTTGGTAAATTGGTTAGTTATAGTTCAAGACAAATTCGTTTATTACAAAGTGGACAAGTGGGTAATTATGTTTTAATCATGGTATTAGCCATTGTTGTATTTATATTGATTTGGTTTAATGATTTAACCTTGAGTTATTATTTGAACCGTTTATTTAAAAATGCTTAGTTGCTTTAAAGAAAATATATGATCCCTTTATTACTCATATTAATTCCATTGCTTAGTGGACTTACTGTATTCTTTTTAAAAGATGCAACTACTTCAAAAGCATTGGCCCTCGGCTCATCTGTTATTACACTAGCATTGTCTTTAATGGCGGTTAGTAGTAAAGGTGTATTGCATTACGATGCAAGCTGGTTGCCAGGTTTAGGTGCTAGGTTTACACTCATTCAAGATGGCATGGGAAAGATGTTAGGTTTATTAACCGCTATTTCTTTTCCGGTAGTATTTGCAGCAACCTATAAAAACACTTATCAAAAGCCTGCTGCATTTTACGGATTGATGTTGTTAACCCAAGCAGGATTATTAGGCGTGTTTTTAGCAGCTGATGCTTTATTGTTTTATTTCTTTTGGGAGTTAGCTTTAATTCCAGTTTATTTTCTTTGCTCTATTTGGGGAGGCGAAAAAAGAATTGCTGTTACTTTTAAATTCTTCATTTATACTTTTATTGGATCTTTATTAATGTTGGTGGGAATTTTATTTGTGTATGCAAATACCACCGACCATTCATTTGCGCTACAGTCTTTTTATAATGTACAATTAACCGGTAAGCAACAAGCATATGTTTTTGCATTATTCTTTATTGCTTTTGCTATTAAAATGCCCATATTTCCATTGCATACTTGGCAGCCAGATGCCTACGAACAAGCGCCCACTGCTACAACCATGATTTTAAGTGGTGTAATGGTTAAGATGGGTCTTTTTGCTGTAATCCGCTGGGTATTGCCTATGGTTCCAGGTGCAGTAAAAGGGCATGCATTATTCGTAATTATTTTAAGTGTAATAGGAATGGTTTATGCCTCCTTAATTGCTATTAAACAAGACGATATAAAAAGACTAATTGCCTATTCTTCTATTGCGCATATTGGTTTAATGTGTGCAGCCATCTTTACTCAAAATCAAATAGGATTAGAAGGGGTAATGATTCAAATGTTTAACCATGGTATTAATGTAATAGGACTGTGGATTGTAGCAGATGTAATTGAACAACAATTAGGAACGCGCAAGTTTAGTGAACTAGGTGGATTGGCGCAAAAAGCACCAACGCTAGCGATACTCTTAGTTGTAATGGCATTGGCCAACGTGGCTTTACCATTAACAAATGCTTTTGTGGGAGAGTTTTTACTATTCAATGGTTTGTTCCAGTACAATATTTGGATAGCTGCAGTGGCAGGTATTAGCATTATTTTATCGGCAGTGTATACCTTGAATATGATTCAGAAAATATTTTATGGCAACACCGTTGAAAAAACAAATAACGCAGTAGAAATTGATTTTAATGTACAAGTAGTATTAAGTGTTTTAGTAGTGTTGGTATTGGTAATGGGTGTTTATCCGCAACCAATGATTGACCTTACAAAAGACACCGTTAATGCAATTTTTGCGCACAGATAATTGAAAACAGGGCTTCTTACAAAAAGAAGTTTTTTAAGATAAGTACTTATGAATGCAATTATAGTTTCGGCTTTATTAGGAGTGGTGATGATGTTTAGCGGCATCTTCTTTAAAAATAAATCAATCATAAAGCATATTGCTGCTGGATGTTTATTGTTATTGTTAGGAGCCAACCTACTGCAACACTATGAAATTTTTACTATAAAAATTGACACCCATAATTTATTGCGTTTTGAAAAAATGGGTATTTTTTTTAATACTATTACAATTGTTGCAACACTTATTTATGTTTTGCTTAGCGGAAAGGATATTGAAAATACAGGCGTACATGTGGCAGAATATTTTGCACTAATATTTTTTATACTATGTGGTGTAAGTATTCTAACATCTTTTAATGGATTGTTGATGTTGTTTTTAGGAATTGAAATCATGTCTATTCCTTTGTATATTTTAACAGGAACCGACAAGCGCAATTTAAAAAGCAATGAAGCTGCTTTAAAATATTTTTTAATGGGATCTTTTTCAACAGGTATTATGTTGATGGGTATTACTTTAATTTATGGTGGTTCAGGAAACTTTCAAATAGGTCAAGCAATTGTTTCAAGTGCAGCAGGAACGGTGCCTAACGCTTCTTTTTTAGAAGTAGCCGGATTGCTATTATTGTTTTCTGCCATGTGCTTTAAAGTTTCTGCAGCACCATTTCATTTTTGGACGCCTGATGTTTATGATGGTGCGCCAAGTGTGTTCACCTCATTTATGGCAACCATTGTAAAAGTGACTGGCTTTTATGCTTTCATTCGTTTGTTTGAAAATCAGAACGAATTATTAGGACCAACTTGGAAAATCATTTTATCCTTTGTAATTATTGCCACTTTATTAGTAGGAAATATCACAGCTGTTTTTCAACAAAGTGTAAAACGCATGTTAGCTTATTCAAGCATAGCCCAAGCAGGCTTTATGCTATTTGGATTGTATGCTAGTAATGATTTAAGCAAAGAAGGTATTTTATTATATGCCGGAGCTTATAGTTTGGCAACAATTGGCATTTTTGCTGTGTTGATAAAAATGAAAGACTATACTTTAGATGGTTTTAATGGATTATCCAAAACCCAACCAGTATTGGCTTTTACAGCAACAGTTTGTTTGATGTCTTTAGCAGGTATACCATTAACTGCCGGATTTTTTGCCAAATATTATATGCTAGCAAGTGTTGTAAAAGCTGGTGGATCTTTATTGATGGTGATTGTAGCCGTATTATTTGCTGCAGTTAGCGTCTATTATTATTTTAGAGTAATTCAGGCAATGTATTTCAAAGAAGGCGAAGCCGAAACCACTGAAATTACCCAAAGCTTTAAAGTAGGCTTGGTGTTTGTAGCAGTTTTAATCTTACTAATAGGTGCCCTACCCTCTGTATTGCTCAATTATTTCTATTTTTAACCGCTCTTCATATTTATCAGGGCAGTTTCTTTCAATCGGTTAATCTCAATTACCTTTAATGCATTGAACGTATTAATTAGTATAACTGCATGACCATTTTCGATTCTCTTAATTTAGCTTGGCGCACGGTAAAAGGCAATAAACTTCGAACAAGTATCACTGTTGCCATTATTGCATTTGGTATCATGGCCTTGATTGGTATTGTTACAGCAATTGAAGCAATGAATCAAAGCTTAAAAGAGAGTTTTTCTTCGATGGGCGCGAACGCATTTAGTATTCGTTTTAAAGAATCCAATAATTTTTTTGGTGGTGGAGGAGATCGAAATAGAAGACAATTTCAAAAAACGATAAGGGGCAAAAAAGAAAAAAAATCAAACCTAGGAAAAGTCATTGGTAGAGAAGAAGCAGAAAACTTTAAAACAAGCTTTGGTTTTCCTGGAGCTATTGCATCTTTATATCGTCGTGGTCCTGGTCAGCAAGAAATTCATTACGGCACTAAAAAAACAAATCCTCAAATTTCAATTTGGGGTGGAGACGAAAACTATTTTACTGTAACTGGCTATAGTGTTGCTTTAGGAAGAAACTTAAATAACCTAGATGTTCAAAGTGGAAGGAATGTTTGCATTTTAGGAAGTAATGTTGCCACTAAATTATTTGGAGAAAAGCCAGAAAATTGCATTGAAAAAATTATTAGAATAGGTAGTGTGCCTTACAGGGTAATTGGCTTATTAAAATCAAAAGGCTCAAGTGCAATGCTACGCCAAGATGATGTGATTGTTACCTCTTACACCAACTTAAGAAGGTTTGCAAATAGTAGCCCGTCTTATTTAATTGGTATAATGGTTGGCAATGTAAAAGAAATAGATGTGGCAAGTGGCGAAGCTATTTCAGACTTTAGAGCGGTCAGAAAATTACTGCCTATAGAAGAAGACAATTTTGTGGTTGAAAAAAGCGACAAATTTGCAGAGCTATTTATTGGTTTTTTAAGTAGCATTACAGCCTCTGCTGCGGCCATAGGATTAATAACCTTAATTGGCGCTGCAATAGGCTTGATGAACATCATGTTGGTGGCAGTTAATGAACGTACCAAAGAAGTGGGCTTAATAAAAGCAATTGGTGGAAAAAGTAGAAATGTGCGTCAGCAGTTTTTATTCGAAAGCATCATCATTAGTTTGTTAGGAGCGGTGTTCGGTATTTTTTTAGGTGTAATGGTAGGAAATTTATTCTCTTTGATTTTACATACTGGATTCGTTGTGCCTTGGGGATGGGTAGCTACGGGTATTATAATTTGCTCAGTAGTAGGTTTGGCTGCTGGTATATATCCTGCAATGAAAGCTGCAAGACTAAATCCTATTGATGCTTTACGGTACGAATAATTTCTATTTTAGTTTTTTAAATTCCTTTAATTGTTGGTTAATATAATAGCGAATATCTTCATCAGAAGTATTTTGTCTTAACCAATTATAAGTAGGCCTACTTTGTTGCATAAAATCTCTTAATTGTTCGTCTTTAAAACTAGTTGTTTCTACTACTAATTTTGCGGAATATCGATAGTTAATGTATGCTTCGCGTTCGCTAGATTCAAAGTAATCTAATGCCCTTCTTTTGCTTTTTTCGTGTTTAGAAAACCGGTCAATACTTATACCAATACCTGCACCAGAATTTGCGTTGGCAAACAAAGGTTTTTTATAAGAAACCATATCATGTAATAAATCGTTTCTTCTTTCTAAGCTATCCATTTGGTAAGCACTCATTCCTTTTGCTGTAACAGTTACGTTGCCTAGATCGTGCGACAGCGGTGAGGCGAATAATTCAATGGAATCTAACTGTGCATAATTTCTATTAAACTGGATGGTATCGAAATGGTATCCCACAGCAGCAAATGCCAAGACTTCATTTTCTTTAATAATTATTTTAAAACGACCATTGTTTCCGGTCATTACAGTTTGATGGGTATTGTTATTAGTAATACTTGCAAGTATTACAGGTGCATGGGTTACACTATCACGTAGGTAACCAATAATTGGTTTGTTTTTTTGCGCATTTGTAGCCAAACAAAATAGTATACTTAATATTGATAAGAGCCATTTCATAGTCGACTTATTTGTACAAAGGTATCAATTCAATTTGGTGTATGGGTGGAATATTAAATGGTTCGAATTTTTAAATAAATTATCGAATCAGTTTGATAGGCATACAAAAAAGAGGCTGTATCAAATTTGATACAGCCTCTTAAAAATAAAATCAAAAACTTATTTAGGATCCAATCCTTTTTTAATACGATCAGCCACATCTTGAAGATGGTATTTACTCATCTTGTCTGTTGTACCAGGAATAGCTGCATTGATTTCTGCTTGAAGGGCTTTTAATTCACCTTTAGCAACAGAAATCACGTCGGTATTTTTTACGTTTACAGATGGTGTACCACCACCAAAACCCATGCTAATAATAGCGGGGCCAGTTGCAGGCGTAATTAAATCAATTAATTTTTCTGCATACGCTTTTTGTAAATTTCTTCTATAACCATCAATTGGTTTTTTAGAATTCAATTCACTCCAAATACCTGCATGCAAATCATTCATGTATTCAGTGATTGAATAAGTGCTACTTCCAAAACGGTTAGTTGCAGCCACCAATCTAAACAAGCGTTGTCCATCCAACAAACTAGTTAAAGTACCAGTTTGTGTAGATTGAATTGTTTCAAGTGAAGTTGGGTTGGCAATTTTATTCAAGATATTTTTATCTAATAACCAAGACGGTGTTTCAAACAATTGTTTGTGTAAGAAACTAACCGCTTCTTTTTGAACAGCTTTACTTGTTGGCTCATAAATATCACCAGCTTCTTCTACACTTTTAAAAGTCTCATTAACAGCACCCACATTTCTTGTAACGTGGCCCATGTAACGATTAAATTGACTAATTAAGTTGGTATAGAGATCAGATAAATTTTCATATTTATCACCCTCTTCTTTTGTCCAAGTAGGAAGTGACGGTAAAATGCGTTTTAGGTTTTTAATTCCGTATTCGCTTGCTTTCATGCTGTTATCTCCAAGATCTTCTGTTTGAGCACGTGCATCAACACTACGTCCTTCTCCACCAAACCACAAACGAGGATTTGCTGCTAATTTAGCAATGATCCATTTGTTGTTTAGTTTTTGATCTTCTTCTGGATCTTTGATACCTGTGTATTTATAACCCCACTCAAGTGCCCATTTATCGTAGTCGCCAATTCTAGGGAATAAACCTGATTCATTTATATTATCTTCTGGTTGTGCAACATAGTTAAAACGTGCATAGTCCATAATAGAAGCAGTATGGCCATTGGCTTCAACCCATGCTTTGTTGCGTAAGTTTTCTACCGGAGTTTTACTACTGCTACCCATGTTATGGCGTAAACCAAGTGTGTGACCAACTTCGTGAGAGGATACAAAACGGATCAATTGACCCATTAACTCATCATCAAATTTCATTTTTCTTGCTTTTGGATCAACCGCAGCAGTTTGAATCATATACCAATCGTGTACCAATTTCATTACATTATGGTACCAGTTAATATGGCTTTCTAAAATTTCACCAGAACGAGGATCATGCACCTGAGGGCCAGAAGCATTTTCAATATCAGAAGCTAAATAGCGAATAACAGAAAAACGTGCGTCTTCTAAACTCATTGTGCTATCATTCTCTGGCCATTCTTTACCAACAATAGCATTTTTGAAACCTGCTTTCTCAAACGCTACTTGCCAGTCATTAACACCATCCATCAATGGTTTGTGCCATTGTTTTGGTGTTGCTGGGTCTATATAATAAACAATTTGCTTTGCAGGCTCTACCAAAATACCTTGTTTGTATTTTTCTAAGTCTTCTGGTTTTGGTTCTAATTTCCAACGAACAGCAAATTCTTTGCGATCAACTTTTTGTTGGTCATCAGAAAACTGAACATATCTATCAGTAAAAAAACCTACACGACGGTCAAATAAACGAGCCGCCATTGGTGTTTTAGGCATTAATAGTAATGAAGTGTTTAGCTCAATAGTTACAGCTCCTGCACTAGCACCAGCCGGTGTTCCGCCACCGCCGCCACCTGGAAAAGGAGAGCCGCCACCGCCGCCCATTCCACCGCCACCAGCACTAGCACCATATGTTTTTACAGTTCTAATTTCAGTATTGATTGGGAAAGTTTTTATGGCTTGTACATAAGATCTATCAGCAGCAATCGCTGTTAAATTAAATGCACGCTTATCATTAGCATCCATGCCAACTACTTGGTTATCGCCTTTAAAGAAATCGGTAACATCAATAATTGTGCTAGTTGAATCTTTACCAAATGCACGAATATCAAAAGCTGCAGCAATTGGATCTAAAAAAGAATTAGAAACAGCTTTAGAAATATTATTGGTTGAATCAGCCTTGCTAATTAAAGTAACCACACGTAAAAAAACGTTGTTATTAGGCCCTTTTTCGAATTTAAGTGTTTGTTTGTTTACTTCTCCACCGCCATAAACACCAGCACCACCAGGTACTTTAATATAACGTGTAATTGCAAAAATTTCACGTCCCATAATGGAATCGGCAATTTCAAAGTAGTATTTGTCTTCTACTTTATGTACCGTAAACAAGCCTTTTTTAGTAATTGCTTTGTCTGTAATTACATCTTTATAAGGCTTTGGAGCTACTTTGGGTGCAGCTGCACCACCAAATCCTCCCATGCCAGACATGCCAGCTGATGGAGTTCCTCCAGGAGTACCCGGGTTAGGGGATTGAGGGCTACGTTGGGCAAAGCCTACTGCACTTGCCAAAAGAGCCAATGAAAAAAGATAAATTTTCATAACTAGTTTTTGATTTTAATTATTTCTTAAAGATAGGGTTCAACTCTTTTCGATAAAAATAAATTAACAATTCTTGTATAAGTGGTAAATCTCAGGCCGAAACTATCGGTGAAATGGCTGAATTCTCCGCCATTTTGCATTTTTTTTCACGATTAGTGGTTGTTGAGAAAAAAAGAAAAAAAGATTTTGTGCAACCTGATAATTTTTTCAATAAAATAACTAATTTGTAGGCCCTTAACAAAAATGTATTGAGTGATTTGTTTTTTTCAAAACATTTTTGTGTAGCATTGCTAAATCAAATTTTTAATCAACTGTAATTTTTAAAAAACCAAAAATCAATTGAATCATGGCTGACATCAAACCAACTGCACCAGCGGCAGCAAAAACCGCAACTTCTGCTCAACCTAAAAAGAGCAGCAACTTGGTTGCAACTATCGCTCCTATTGCCTGTATCCTTTTCGGTTACATTTTATGGCGCTTCGTTATCGGTGCCGACAGTAATTTTACTACACCTGATGCTACTGGTGGTTTTTGGCCTAGCCACAAAGGACCTAAAGGCGCTTTGGCTAAAATGTATGAAGGTGGAATCATCGTTCCAATTTTGATTGGTGCGCTATTAATTGTTATCTCTTTCTGTATTGAAAGAATGTTAACAATCACAAAAGCAAATGGAACTGGCGATATTGCTGAGTTCGTACGTTCTGTACAATTCCATTTAGCAAACAAAGAAGTAGACAAAGCTTTGGCTGCTTGCGACAAGCAAAAAGGATCTGTTGGAAATGTTATGAAAGCAGGTTTAAAGAAATACAAAGAAATGATCACCAATACCGAACTAGGTACTGATCAAAAAGTATTGAATATTCAAAAAGAGGTAGAAGAAGCAACCGCTTTGGAATTGCCAATGTTAGAAAAAAACTTAGTATTCTTATCAACTATCGCATCAGTTGCAACCCTTATGGGATTGTTAGGTACGGTAATGGGTATGATTCGTTCTTTCTCTAAATTAGGAGACGAAGGTGGTGGAGAAGCTGCTCGTGAATTATCTCAAGGTATTTCTGAGGCATTGTATAATACCGCTTTAGGTATTGGTACTTCAGCAGTAGCTATCATTATGTACAACGTATTTACTACACGTATTGATGGTATCACTTATGGTATTGACGAATCTGGTTTCACATTAACTCAAAGCTTTGCAGCTAACTATAAATAATCGTTGATTATTTATGGAATCTGTAATGATTTGTATCTTATTAGTGAAACAATTAAATAAATAACAATGGGTAGAGCCAAATTACCACGGAAGAGTACCAATATCGATATGACGGCGATGTGCGATGTGGCGTTCCTTTTGTTGTCGTTTTTCATTTTGACAACAAAGTTTAAGCCAGCTGAAGCCATTGCAGTTACTACACCAAATTCTGTAGCAGCAAAAATTGCGGAATCAAAAGATGTAGTGTTGATTACCATTGACAAAGATGGTAAGGTATTTCTCTCTATGGACGATGAGTCAAAAAAAGAAGTCATCGCTAATACATTGAATACCACTAGGAACTTGAATTTGAATGTACAAGCATTCAAAAAAGCAGGATTCTTTGGGGCGCCATTCAGTGGGCTATCTGCTTTCCTTGCAACTCCTGAAGAAGCTAGAAAAGGAAATTCCTTACCAGGTATTCCTAGTTTAGATTCTACACATAATGAAATAAAAGAATGGATGGCGTTGGTATTATCTGCATATGCAGGTCAGAAAGTAAATATTCAGCTGAAAGGCGATAATGCTTCTAAATATCCAGCATTTAAAAGTGTTATTGATGCTTTTAAAAAGAACGATATTCTTAAGTTTCAAATGATTACCAATCCAGAAAGCGTACCAGTAGGTACTGATTTATGGAAGCTTGGTATGAAGGGTGAGAAAAGAACAGATTAGTAGTAACAGAAAACAAAATTATTCACAAAAATAAATTCTTCCGACATGGCAGAAATGGATACCTCGAGTGGGGGTGGTCATAAAAAAGGGCCTGGGGTCAAGAAAAGTAAAAAGCTATCAACCCGTGTGGATCTTACTCCAATGGTGGATCTAGGGTTCTTGCTTATTACCTTCTTTATCTTCACCACCACCATGAGTCAACCAACGGCTATGAAGCTGTATCTTCCAAAAGATGCAGATAAGCCAGAGGATCAGAACAAGGCCAAACAATCGGGTGTAATTACCGTCCTTTTAGGAAAAGACGACAACGTTTTCTACTACGAGGGCATTTTGGATAATACCGCGTCTAACTTTAAGTCTTCTACATTTAAAGAAATTCGCAACGTTTTGTTAGATAAAAAATCACGTACTCCAGAAAAGGATTTAGTAGTTGTACTAAAACCATCCGAAGAGTGTACCTACAAAAACGTAGTGGATATTTTAGACGAGATGTCAATTAATGTATTGAAAAGATATGCATTAGTGGATATTACCAAAGATGAAACCCAATTGATTAAACTCTCTGAAGCAGCAAATGCCGCGGCACCTGCAAAATAATTAAGTGGAATTTTCCGAAAGGAATTTTACAAATAAAGACACTGAAATCATGGATGTAAGCAAAATTTTATCTGCCGATATCCTCGATATTATCTTCGAGGGCAGAAATAAAGAATACGGGGCATACGATTTACGTAGAACTTATCAACAGCGGCTTAAAACTGCATTGATAGGGATGATTGTAATTTGTGCTGTTCTAGTAATTGGTTCGGTGGTAGCAAATTCAGCAGGCAAAAAGAAAAACGAACAAGTTGTTCAAGATGTAAATCTTGAAGCAATGAAGCAAGAAGAAAAAAAGCCTGAGCCGCCGCCACCGCCGCCTCCGCCAAAACAAGAACCACCAAAAGTGGAAATTACCAAATTCACTCCTCCAAAAATTGTGAAGGATGAAGAGGTAAAAGAAAAAGACGAAATCAAAGAAGTAGAAAAACTAGAAGACACTAAAATTGGTACAGTAAACCAAGAAGGAACAAAGGACGAAGGTATCGTTGCTCCTCCTGTTGAATCTGGTACTGGTAAAGTGGAAGCACCAAAACAAGAAGAAGACTACGATAAAGTATTTACCGTAGTTCAAATTCCTGCTGAGTTCCCTGGAGGTTTGCCCGCTTGGACAAAATACCTTGAGCGTAACTTAAACAGAGATTTGCCTGTAAACAATGGAGCGCCTCCAGGAAAATACACAGTGGTTGTTTCTTTTATAGTTGACAAGGGCGGCGCTATTAGTGAAGTACAAGCTGAGAATGATCCTGGCTATGGTACCAAAGAAGAAGCTGTTCGTGTTATTAAAAAAGGACCAGCCTGGAAAGCAGCTGTTCAAAACGGTAGAAACGTAATCTATCGCCACAAACAAAGCATTACTTTCCAAGTATCTGAAGAATAATTACTTCTAAATAGTTTTAAAAGCCCGCCCCGAATCTCGGGGCGGGCTTTTTTATTCGCCGCCAATGTTAGCAGTACTTGTATTATTTTTGCCACAAATAAAAAATGATGTCTGAAAAGTTGATGGGATGGGATGATACCATTGTAGCACTTGCTACACCTCCAGGAATTGGGGCTATTGGTGTTATTCGGGTAAGTGGCAAACAAACTTTTTCAGTAATCAATCAATTGTTTCCTTCAAAAAATTTATCGGCTCAAGCATCTCATACAGTACATGTAGGCTTATTAAAATTTCAAAACGAATTATTAGACGAAGTGGTGTTGGCTTTATTTAAAGGACCAAAATCATATACCGGAGAAGATACGATTGAAATTAGTTGTCATGGATCTCAATTTATTATAGAAAAAATCATTCAATCAATAAATAGTTTGGGCGTTAGAATTGCAAAGCCTGGCGAGTTTACCCAACGAGCTTTCTTAAACGGTAAGTTAGATTTAGCACAAGCAGAATCAGTGGCCGATTTAATAGCCAGCAATACCGAAGCGAGCAGAAGAACTGCATTGCACAATATGCGTGGTGGTTTTTCGAGTGATTTACACTTACTGCGCGAAGAGTTAATTAAGTTCTCGGCACTAATAGAATTGGAATTAGATTTTTCGCAAGAAGATGTGGCATTTGCCGATAGAGACCAATTGGTTCGTTTAATAACCACCTTGCAAAAATCAACCGAACAATTATTGCATTCCTTTCAATTAGGCAATGCCATTAAAAACGGCGTACAAGTGGCCATCATTGGAAAACCCAATGCAGGCAAGTCTACTTTGCTAAATACTTTATTAAACGAAAATAGGGCCATTGTAAGCGAAATAGCAGGCACTACGCGTGATACTGTTGAAGAAGTATTAAATATTGATGGTGTTTTATTTCGATTAATTGATACAGCCGGTATTCGCGAACACAGTAAAGATGTAATTGAAACCATAGGTATTGAAAAGAGTTTAGAGAAAATGCGTGCAGCAAATTTGGTGTTGTATTTATTTGATGTAAACGAAATTGATGCAACCGATTTGCAAAATGTTGTTGATGGATTTGAAAAAGAACAAATTCATTATTTATTAATAGGCAATAAAGTAGATGGAGTAGAAGCGATAGCAAAAAATAAATTCTCGGCATTTACCAATTGCATTTTTATTTCTGCCAAAGAAAATTATCAAATCAACGAATTAAAATCTGCTATAGTTGCTGCTGCAATTAATGGAGACATACATGTAGAATCTACCATTGTAACCAATGCACGTCACTACGACGCACTCAAACAATTGAACCAAGCCCTAACCGATGTGTCACAAGGCTTAGCAGATTTTGTTACTGGCGATTTATTGGCATTAGATATTAGACAATGTTTGCATTATTTGGGACTAATTACCGGAGAGATAACCAATGAAGATCAATTAGATTTTATTTTTTCGAAGTTCTGTATTGGAAAGTAAATGCCGCAAAAAATTGTTTTATTTAATCTTTAATAGCAGCCACAATACTTGCAGCATGTTCAATCAATTGCTCAAGCACTTCAATTTCTTCTTGCAATGGCATTGTTAAAGGGGCTCTTACATCACCTGCGCTTTTACCAATAATAGTTGCACCCGCTTTTATAAGGCTTACTGCATAACCATTTTTTTTGCTTCTTAATCTAACAAATGGAATAAAAAATTCCTTTAAAATCTTCGCCACATTTTCTTTATTGCCTGCTCTTAAATTCGAGTAAAATAAGTTGGCTAAATCCGGCACAAAATTGAATGCGGCTGATGAATAAGTATTTACGCCAATAGACAAATAAGCTTCTGCAATTATTTCTGCAGTTGGTACTCCGCCAATATACGACAAGCGATTGCCAACAGATTTAATGGTATCATTTAGTTCTTGCATATTTCCAGTACCATCTTTAAGGGCAATAAAATTATTGCAATTGTCGGCTAGTTTTTGAATATACTTACTAGATAAAACGCCATTTGCTCGGTTGTAATAAATAACAGGAAGCTTGGTGCTATTCATAATTGTTTTGGCATATTCATAAGTACCGTCTTCGGGGCATTCTGTAAGGTAGGGTGGCATTAAAAGTAGTGCATTCATTCCTGCATCCTCCGCAATATGTGCATAAGCAATAGCATCTGGAATACTTCTACCAATACTCGATATCATTGGAATTTTTTCTTTGACTGTTGCTGCGGTTACAGCTACAATTTTTTTGTATTCATTTTCTGATAAAGAAAAAAATTCGCCAGTACCACCTGCAACAAAAACAGCAGACACATTGTGCGTCACAAACCAATCTAATCTTGCTGCATATGTTTCAGCATTAAATTTTCCATCAGTATCTAAATCGGTAATTGGAAAAGATAACAATCCATCTTCTAAAGACGCCCTGATTTCTGTTAGTGGTAATGACATTTGAAAATTATTTTTTATGTATGATATGCAATATTAATGGCCATTGATTAAACCTTCTGGCGCTCCGTTTCGAATAGGTACTTACTTTTATAATTAAATACATTAAACCTATTACGGACTGTGGTGCATTTAATGCAATAAAAGTTAGTATCACAAATGAAGATAACTAAATAAGCCCTAAAAAATAAAGGCAGGCTACTTACTAAACTTTATCCACTAATTGATTGTTATTGAAATCAGTGAATACAAGTTGCTATATCTTTATCAATAATTAGATTTAAAAGCACAATAAAAATGGAAACGAACACAAACAATCCAGAAGCAAAATGTCCTTTTACAGGAGCTTCTGCAGCGCACAAACAAAGTACCGCTGGTAGTGGCACAAGAAACAGTGATTGGTGGCCTAATCAACTAAAATTAAATATCCTACGCCAACATTCCGATTTATCTAATCCTATGGATAAGTCATTCAATTATGTTGAGGAGTTTAAATCTTTAGACTTACAAGCCGTTAAAAAAGATATTTTTGATTTGATGACCAACTCTCAAGAATGGTGGCCTGCAGATTATGGTCACTATGGTCCTTTCTTTATTAGAATGGCTTGGCATAGTGCTGGTACCTATCGTACAACTGATGGTCGTGGCGGCGGTGGTGCAGGTATGCAACGTTTTGCCCCATTAAATAGCTGGCCCGATAATACCAATTTAGATAAGGCGCGTTTATTATTATGGCCTCTCAAAAAGAAATATGGCAAAAAGCTTTCTTGGGCCGACATCATGATTCTTGCAGGAAACTGTGCCTTAGAATCTATGGGCTTTAAAACTTTTGGTTTTTCTGGGGGACGTCTAGACGTTTGGGAGCCGCAAGAAGATGTATACTGGGGAGCAGAACGCGAATGGTTAGGCGATAAAAGATATACTGGCGATAGAGATCTTGAAAATCCACTTGCAGCAGTGCAAATGGGTTTAATTTATGTAAATCCAGAAGGACCTAACGGAAATCCTGATCCTATTGCATCGGCACGTGATATAAGAGAAACCTTTGCGCGTATGGCTATGAATGACGAAGAAACAGTAGCACTTATTGCTGGTGGACATACTTTTGGTAAAACACATGGCGCAGCAGATCCTGGTAAATATGTAGGGAAAGAACCTGCAGCTGCAAGTATTGAAGAACAAGGTCTTGGGTGGAAAAATACTTTAGGCGCTGGAAATGGCGTGAATACCATTACGAGTGGATTAGAAGGTGCTTGGACAACAACTCCTACAAAATGGAGTAATAATTATTTTGAAAACTTGTTTGGATTTGACTGGGAATTAACCAAAAGTCCGGCAGGCGCTCATCAGTGGAAACCTAAGGCTGGCGCTGGTGCTGGTACTGTTCCTGATGCGCATGATCCATCAATTACGCATGCGCCTACAATGCTTACAACGGATATTGCGTTAAGAGTTGATCCTGCATATGGAGCCATTTCAAAACGTTTCTATGAAAATCCAGACCAATTTGCCGATGCATTTGCTAGAGCTTGGTTTAAATTAACGCATAGAGATATGGGGCCTATTTCTCGTTATGTAGGTTCAGAAGTTCCTACAGAGGAGTTAATATGGCAAGATCCTATTCCTGCTGTTACACATACATTGATTGATAGCAATGATATTGCGGCACTTAAGTCTACCATTCTTGCTTCAGGTCTTTCTGTATCTGAATTAGTATCAACTGCTTGGGCATCGGCTGCAACTTTTCGTGGTTCAGACAAACGCGGTGGCGCCAATGGTGCACGTGTTCGCTTGACTCCTCAAAAATACTGGGCTGTTAATAATCCTACCCAATTGGCTAAAGTGTTGGATGTGCTTGAAGGAATTCAAGTAGCGTTTAATAAGGCGCAAACTACAGGCAAACAGGTTTCTATTGCAGACTTGATTGTTTTAGGCGGATCTGTTGGAATTGAAAAAGCGGCTAAAAACGCCGGTGCTACTATTTCAGTGCCTTTCACTCCAGGCAGAACTGATGCTTCTCAAGCGCAAACAGATGTTGCGTCTTTTGCAGTGCTAGAGCCAATTGCAGACGGTTTCCGTAACTATATTAAATCAGGTTCTTTGGTATCGGCAGAAGAATTATTAATTGACAAAGCGCAATTAATGACACTTACCGCTCCTGAGTTAGTGGTGCTTATTGGTGGAATGCGTGTGTTAAATACCAATTTCAACCAATCGCATCATGGCGTATTTACCAAGCAACCAGAAGCGTTAACCAATGATTTCTTTGCAAACCTGATTGATTTTAGTACTACTTGGAAAATGAGTGCCCAATCAAATAATGTGTTTGAAGGATCTGATCGTTCAGGATCTGGAGAAGTTAAGTGGACCGCTACAAGAGTAGATCTTATTTTAGGTTCAAATTCTGAGTTACGTGCACTTGCCGAAGTGTATGCTTGCGAAGATGGACAAGAAAAGTTTGTACATGATTTTGTTGCGGCTTGGACTAAGGTGATGAATTTAGACAGATTTGACCTAGTTAAATAGATAGATATTTCAGTTACAGAAGGTGGCTTTATTTAAAAGCCACCTTTTTTTATGCCATAAATGGAGAGAAATATAGCATTTTGAGTGATTTACCGGTAACCTTCCCGGTAACCTTATCGGTGATTTTTGTTTAAAAAATAGCAAACAATTTGTCGATATGTTTGATAATATCTAATAAAATAGTGTTTTATTTAAAGAATAATCACTAATTATTCTTCTTAGATCTATAAAATTGGCGTTAATATTAAACTTCGAATTGCCTTGTTAAAAGGCAAAAATTGTGTTTTAAATTATGTACATGGAAAACGGACTGCTGCCAAAGCTTTTTATTAATGACGAAGACCTTCAGTGGGAAAATCTTGAAGGTGGCGTAACAAGAAAAATCATTTCGTACGATAATGATTTAATGATGGTGAAAGTGGCCTTTGAAAAAGGTGCAATAGGTGCCTTACACCAACACTATCATTCTCAAATATCAAATGTTCAAGAAGGTGTTTTTGAGGTGGAAATTAATAACCAAAAACAAGTATTAAAACAGGGGGATGGATTTTACATTCCGCCAAATGCTGTTCATGGATGTGTATGCCTAGAGAAAGGCATTTTAATTGATGTATTTAGTCCTAAACGCGAAGATTTTCTAAAATAATTATCCCATTATTATTGAATCTAGCGTGCTTTTTTATAAACGATAAATTGCCAATATGAAAAACTTTCGAAGTTTGCTTTTATTCATGCCAATGCTCTTATTAGTATTGCATGTTTCTGCACAAAAAAAATCAGTCACTGGTAAAGTGGTTGATCAATCTACTGGGAAACCACTTGGTGGCGCTTCCATTCAATTAGAAAATTCAAAAACAATTGCCATTTCTAATGACCAGGGTTCGTATTCCATTAATGTGGATGCTAACTCTAAAGTATTGATTGTTTCATACGTAAGTTATGCTACGCAAAAAATTAACATCAATGGAAAATCCGTAGTTGATGTAAAATTAGTTGCAGAGTCCATTACAAGCAATGAAGTGGTTGTAATAGGATATGGAAGTGTAAAAAGAAAAGATTTAACAGGTTCAGTTGCTTCAGTAAACATGACTGATTTAATTAAAGCGCCTGTAAAATCATTCGACGATGCGCTTGCTGGAAGGGTTACTGGGGTTCAAGTAACATCACCTGATGGTATGCCTGGTGCTTCACCAACAATTGTAATTAGAGGAGGAAACTCTGTTACACAAGATAACTCTCCTTTATATGTAATAGATGGATTTGCTATTGAGAATTTTAATACCAACTCTCTAAATCCTTCAGACATTGAATCGATTGATGTATTAAAAGATGCATCTTCAACAGCCATTTATGGTGCAAGAGGAGCAAATGGTGTAATCATGATTACTACTAAAAAAGGAATTGTTAGTGCACCAAAAGTAACTTATAAGTCTTATTATGGTATTCAAGAAAATACTAAAAAAATAAAACTAATGGGTGCTTATGAATTTGTAAGGTATCAATTAGATGTAGATTCTGCAACGGCTGGTGCGAGTAGTTTAGTGACTTATGATATATATAGCCCTACCTTCAATCCAACAGGGAAAAAAGCATTATCAGACTACTTAAATGCACCAGGTATTGATTGGCAGGAACAAATTTTTAGACAAGCACCAATGCAAAGCCATGATATTTCTTTAAGAGGTGGAACTGCAGATACCAAATACTCTGTTGCTAGTTCTTATTTAAATCAGCAAGGAACATTAATTGCATCTGATTTTCAACGGATTCAAACTAGGGTAACACTTGATCAAAATATCAGCAAAAAACTTAAGTTCGGTTTAAATATTAACTATAGTAATATCACTAGTTCTGGTTCGCAAATTAGCGGCCAAAACACAACAGCTGATGCCTTTTTAATTAGTGCTTGGAGGTATAGACCCGTTAGTGCAACTGGTGATTTAAATGAGTTATTAACTAGTATGCAGGATCCAAGTTTAATTGCACAATCAGCAACTAACTATCAGTGGAATCCAATCTTTACAAGAAATAATGAAACGCGTGATAGGACTACTTCAGTATTAAATGTTAATACCGCATTAGACTATGCATTCTCTCCATTTTTAAAATTGAAGATGACTGGAGGAATGAACAATAGTAATTTCAGATACGACCAGTTTAATAATTCTTTATCAAGATTAGGTAGCCCTCAAAGTACGCAAGGTAATGGTGGACCAAATGGGTCTGTTACATTTACAGGTACCGATAATTTACTAAATGAAAATACCTTAACTTTTAATAAATTAATTGCACGCAATCATTTATTGAATGTAGTAGTTGGTTCTACTTTTGGAATTAACAAAGTGAAGGTTAGTGGTTTTGGTGCTACGGTTTTACCTAATGAAGACTTAGGTGTAAACGGATTAGGACAGGGGATACCTCAATTAGTAACCACTACTTTTTCCGAAAACACATTAGCTTCATTCTTAGGAAGAGTAAATTATAGCTTCAACTCAAAATATTTATTAACTGCTAGTTTCAGGGCTGATGGATCTTCTAAGTTTGTTGGCAATAATGTTTGGGGATATTTTCCATCAGGTTCTGTTGCATGGCATTTGAGCGAAGAGAAGTTTTTAAAGGATAGTAAAATAATTTCTGATGCAAAAATCAGAACTAGTGTTGGTGTGATAGGAAATAATCGTGTATCTGATTATGCATCTTATGCTTTGTTAGCTACTGGAGGCTTAAATGGATATTCTTCTAATAGTAATTATATGAATGGTACTTATCCTACTTCATTATCTAATCCATTATTAAAATGGGAAACAACCAAAGAAACAGATTTGGGTATTGATTTGGGATTTTTCAATCAAAGAGTAACGTTTGTAGCTGATGTCTATAAAAAAGTTACCTCTGATTTATTGTTGAGTTCACTATTGCCAGGAAGTGCTGGTTATGATAATGCATTTCAGAATATTGGGTCTGTTCAAAATACTGGTATTGAACTTTCTTTATCAACTATAAATATTGCAAAAAAAGATTTTAACTGGAGAACAAGTTTCAATATTTCATTTAATAAAAACCAAGTGCTAACACTAACGTCTGGACAAAATAGTTTGCTGTCTTTTCCTAAATGGTCTGGTGGAAATAGTATAGCAAAGAGTGCCTCTTTTGTAGCACAAATTGGGCAGCCTATTGGCATGTTCTACGGCTTAGTATCTGATGGTGTTTATCAATACAGCGATTTTGATTTAGTAGGAGCTGCGTATGTGTTAAAAGCAAATATTCCATCTGCTAATATTACGCGTTCTAAAATTTTACCTGGATATTGGAAGTTTAAAGATTTGAATGGCGATGGTGTAGTTGATGCAAATGACCAAACAACTATAGGCAATCCAAATCCTGATTTCATAGGTGGATTTACCAACAATTTCACTTACAAAGGATTTGATTTAAATATTTTCTTCCAATTCAGTTATGGTAATCAAATAATGAATGTCAATCGTATTTTGATGGAAGGCGGTGGAGGAACTTCTGCTACAACTGGTGCAAATATGTTTGATACATATTCTGCAAGATGGACTCCAACTAATCCGTCTAATGATTATTCTACTGCAGGTGCAGGTGGCCAGGCCCCTTCTTTCTATCCATCTAGAGTAGTAGAAGATGGTTCTTATGTAAGATTGAAAACATTAAACTTTGGTTACAAATTTGGTTCTGCTATTACAAAAAAATTGAAAATAGAAAGTTTACGATTGTATGTATCAGCACAAAATTTATTAACCTTCACCAATTACCAGGGCTTAGATCCTGAGGTGAATGTATTCTCATCTGCACTTACACCTGGAATGGATTACTCCGCTTATCCTCGTGCAAAAACAGTGACTTTTGGATTAGATATAAACTTTTAATAAATAAAAAAACTTCGGCTTAATAATATTATTGAAGTCTTTTTAAAAGCATAAAAAATATAAAATGAAAAAGCAAATATTTCTACTTTTAATCATGATAGTTGCTGGATTGGCTTCTTGTAAAAAGTTTTTACTAGAACTTCCAAAGGACACTGTGGTTCCAGAAACTTTTTTTAATACCAAAGATCAGTTAACAGCAGCACTTATGTCTGTATATACTGAATTAGGTGCTTATGATAATGAAGGTTCTTATTCTCGTTTTTTATCTTTAGAAGGAAATGCGGCTACGGATGAGTATAGTTTAAGAAGTGCCTCTTCAACTACCGCAAGTATTTATAATGCAAGTGCGTCTTATGCCGCTTATGGTGCGTTATGGGGAAATCTTTACCAAGGTATTGAAAGAGCTAATTTTTTATTGGAGCATTTAGATGCTTCACCTGTTGCTAAAGCCGATAAAGATGAAATAAAAGGGGAGGCATTGTTCTTAAGAGGATACTATCATTTTTTATTGGTTAGTTATTATGGAGATGTTCCATTGAAATTAGTGACTACAAAAAGTGCATCTGATATTAGCCGTGCACGTACTCCTGCTCGACAAGTATATAATCAAGTTATTAAAGACATGACAGATGCAGAGGCATTGGTTAATACTGCTAGCACTTGGGGTGTTACAACTACAGGTAGGGTTTCAAAAACTTGTGCAGCAGGAATGTTGTCGAGAGTTTGTTTGCATGCAGCTGGTAGATTGAGAGACGATAGTTATTTAGCTCCTTCAATTGCTTGGGGTAGAAAAGTTGTAGCAAGCGGATCGCATAATTTATTGCCAGACTATAAACAAATTTTTATCAATCATAGTGCAGACATTAATGATAATACTGAGTGTATTTGGGAAGTAGAATTCATGAGAGATGCCTCTGGTATTTACTACGAATTCGAGCGCTTTGGTTCTACACAAGGTGTAGAAAATCAAGATTTAGCAACTGGTTTCTGTCAAGGAACGTATAATGCTACTGGAACGCTCTATGAATTATATGCACCCGGCGATTTAAGAAGAGACTGGACCATTGCTAATTACAATAACAATGTAATTCCTGGAACTAAAACTAAATCTGCGCCTTATGGTAAAGTTTATATTGCACCTACAGTACATTGGCAACGTTCAATGGCTAAATGGAGAAGAGAATACCAAAATGCGGCTATTATAGGTGTAAAAAATGTTGGTCCAACAAACTATCCTTTGTTAAGGTATGCAGATGTATTACTTACATTGGCCGAAGCAGATAACCAACTTAATGGACCAACTGCTGAAAATATTGAGTGGGTTAATAAAGTGAGAAGAAGAGGTTATGGTGTGAGTTTGGTGGGAAGAAACATTAACAATTTAACTGTTACTAGCGGTGGTACCTCGGGTTATACTTTGGCTTCAACGGTTACTTTTTCTGGTGGTGGTGCAACAAGAGATGCAAAAGCAGCAATCTCTGCAGTTTCTAGTGGAAAAATCACTGCAATCACTTTAATTGATGGAGGAGCAGGATATACTTCAGCGCCAACAATAACTATTTCTGGTGGTACAGGTGCAGTAATTACACCAACAATTAGTAACCTAACAGATTGCGAGTTATTACTAGCAAATTATTCTACGAAAGCGGCTTTCCAATCAATGATTGTTGCAGAAAGAAGTAGAGAATTAGCAGGAGAAGGTTGGCACAAATTAGATTTATTTCGTTGGCATACTTTTGTAAGCACAATGGCAGCAATGGTGCCAATAGTAGGACCTCCAGGCAATGCTTTTGCTGGTGTATTACCTGCTTATGCAAATGCTACTGCACGAGACACCTGTTTTCCAATACCTATTCAAGAAATGGCATTAAATCCATTGATGGTACAGAATCCAGGTTGGAACTAGTAATCAATGTTTTATTAAAAAAATAGCGGCCCTCTTATAGTGTGAAAACTGTAAGAGGGTTTAGCGTCAAAGGGGGTAATAGTTTATTTTATTTTCTCTTAAACAACCAACTAAAAAAAAGGTCAAATACAAAAATCATTTTATGCAAAAATTGTTTCAATGCTATTGTTTATTAATTATTGGTTCGGCACTTATTTTTTCTAGTGGAATTAAGGCGCAAAATAAAACCAAGCCCAATATTTTATTTATTGCAATTGATGATTTAAAACCAGAGTTGGGTTGCTACGGAAACAAGCAAATTAAAACACCAAATATTGACAGATTAGCTGCAATGGGAACTGTATTTTTAAGTAACTATTGTCAACAAGCGGTATGTGGTCCTACACGCGCAAGTTTAATGACTGGTATGCGTCCTGATTATACAAAAATTTGGGATTTAAAAACGCAAATGCGTGATATGAATCCCGATATTGTAACACTTCCTCAATACTTAATTACACAAGGTTATACTACCTCTGGTGTAGGAAAAATATTTCACCCAAGTAGTGCCTTAAAAAAAGTAGATCCAATTTCTTGGAGTATTCCTTTCTTGTTTGCATCCGACGATGAATATGCAAATGGATTAGGTGCTCCTGCAAATAAACAATACCAAAAACCTGAAACAAAAGCATTGTTTGCGAAAGGAAAGAAAGCGCAAAAAGAATCAGACGATGATGAAGCGCCTACTAGCACAAAAGGACCTTCAACAGAAAATATTGATGTTCCTGATAACGCTTACGAAGACGGTGTGAACACATTAAAAGCAAAAAAACAAATGATTGCATTGTCAAAAGAAAAGAAGCCTTTTTTTATGGCAGTTGGTTTGCACAAACCACACCTTCCTTTTGTAGCACCAAAAAAATATTGGGACTTATATGATAGAGCAAATATGCCATTGGCTGAATTTCAAGAGCATTCAAAAAATGGTCCAGAAATTGCGTATCACCGTTCTGGTGAGTTAAGAAATTATACAGATATACCTGAGTTTGCAACTTTTAATGAGCCAGGTAATTATGTTAGATTGAAAAAAGAAAAACAACAAGAATTAATTCAAGGATATTATGCATCGGTTTCTTATACTGATGCAAACGTTGGAATTTTATTGCATACACTTGATTCACTTGGTACACTAAATAATACCATTATTGTTTTATGGGGCGATCATGGTTGGCATTTAGGCGACCATGATTTATGGGAAAAGCATACCAATTTTGAACAAGCTACAAGAGCCCCATTGATTATTGCTGCACCTGGTATAAAACCTGGTAAAACCAAATCACTTTCAGAACACTTAGATATTTTTCCTACCATTTGTAATTTGGCATCTGTTGCCATTCCTACACAATTAGAAGGAAAAAGTTTAAAGCCATTGATGTTAGACAATTCTGCAAAGGCAAAAGAGTTTTCAATGAGCCAATATCCTAGAAAATTGAAAAAAGAAGAAATGGTTGCAAAAGGATATGCCGACAATAAAATGATGGGCTATAGTATTCGCACCGAAAAATATCGTTACACCATTTGGATGAACAACTTTACGTCAAAACAACCATTCAATACTGCTAGTGTTTTTGCTACAGAATTGTATGATTATGTAAAAGATCCTTTAGAAAAATCGAATGTAGTGAATGATAAAAGCTATGCATCAATTTCTAAAGATTTGTACAACAAAATGATTGCATTCTTTAAGTCACAAGAGAATAAATAATAGTATGAAATTATCAATTGGGATTTTTTTTAGCATTGCATTATTATCTACACAACAAAAGATTGCTGCGCAGCAATCTTTAAAGTCCAATGTTTTATTCATAGCTGTTGATGATTTGAAGCCGCTACTAGGATGTTATGGTGTTGCAGATATTAAAACACCAAATATTGACCGGTTAGCAAAAATGGGCACCGTTTTTTTGAGTAACTATTGTCAGCAGTCAGTCTGCGGCCCAACACGTGCAAGCATTATGACGGGTATGCGTCCAGACTATACCAAAGTATATGATTTAAAAACGCAAATGCGTGATGTGAATCCCGATATAGTAACTATCCCACAATACTTTGCAAACAATGGATATGCTACTTCAGGTATTGGTAAAATATTTCATCCTACCTGTGTAGACAAACAAAATGACAAACCTTCTTGGACTATTCCTTATTTAGAAGCAGAATCTTATAACTATGCGCCTGGTTTTAGCAAACCTGTTTTAGTTGGCGGGTATCAATTGCCCGAAACTAAAGTGCTTGTTGACAAATACATGCAAGAGGGAAAGGCAAAAGGACTCAAGGATGCAGATTTGAAAAACTATGTCATGAAATTTATTAAGCCTTCAACAGAATGTATTGAAGTGCCTGATAATGCTTATGAAGATGGTGCAAATGCAATCAGAGCAAAAGAAGAAATGATTGAATTGTCGAAAGGCAGTCAGCCGTTTTTTATGGCTGTTGGATTTCACAGACCACATTTGCCTTTTATCGCTCCAAAAAAATACTGGGATTTATATCAGCGTGCAAATATGAAAACTGCCACTTTTCAAAAACCAGTAAAAAATGGTGTTGCAATGGCCTATCATAATGCAAGTGAACTCACAGCGTATACCGATATAACGCCACTAACATCTTTTTCTGACTTAAAAGATATTGGCGCAACACTTAGCGTTGAAAAACAAAAAGAGTTGATTCATGGATACTATGCAGCAGTTTCTTATACTGATGCACAGGTTGGATTACTATTAAAAGCAATTGATTCTTTAGGCCTTTCAAAAAACACCATCATTGTTCTCTGGGGCGACCATGGGTGGCATTTAGGCGATCATAATTTATGGTGTAAGCATACCAATTTTGAACAAGCTACTCATGCGCCATTAATTATTTCTGCACCAGGTATTGCTGCATCTAAAACAACTGCTAGCACTGAATTTGTAGACGTTTTTCCAACACTAGCTGCACTAGCTGGCTTGCCAGTTCCTTCAAATTTGCATGGAAAAAGTCAGGTATCAGTCATGAAAAATCCTACAACATCTGTAAAGGATTATTCAGTGAGTCAGTATCCAAGAAGTGGCCTATATAGCGAAACAGAACGCTTAGGTTATGCAGATGCTAAAGTGATGGGTTACTCAATAAGAACAAAGCAATATCGGTATACAATTTGGATGAAAGATTATTATAGAAGTAATCAGCCTTTTAATCAAGCATTAGTTGCAGGAGAAGAGTTATATGATTATAAAAAAGATCCAGACGAAACAGTGAATGTTGTTGCTGATAAAATGTACAAAAGCATATCAAAAGAAATGAATTCAAAAATGCTAGATTTTTTTAAATCACAGGCTAAAAAATAAACAAATGAAATTTAGTTCGCTAAGCACATCTTTAATAATTGTTCTATTTTCTTTTGGCGTATCAACAACACTATTAGCGCAAAAAAGCAATAAGCCCAATATTCTTTTTATTGCCATTGATGATTTAAAACCCATATTAGGTTGCTATGGCAATACCCAAATTAAAACGCCGAATATAGATCGCTTGGCTAAAATGGGAACTGTGTTTATGAACAACTATTGTCAGCAAGCCGTTTGTGGACCAACTCGTGCAAGTTTAATGACTGGTATGCGACCAGATGTTACAAAAATTTGGGATTTAAAAACAAAAATGAGGGATGTAAATCCAGACATTATTAGTTTGCCTCAATACTTAATTACACAAGGGTACTCTACACAGGGAATTGGAAAAGTTTATGATCCTCGTTGTGTTGATGCAGATATTGACAAACCTTCTTGGAGTGTTCCTTACTATAAAACAAACAAAAAATATTACGACCCTACATTTGGTCCACCAGCATTAGAGCGTTATCAATTAGCTTCTACAAAAGTATTAGCTGAAAAATATATTTCTGAAGCACTAGCAAGTGGCAAAACAAAAACAGAAGCCAACGATTATGCGGCACTTAAAGTTAAGCCTTCTGTAGAATCTGCAGATGTATCTGATAATGCGTATAATGATGGTGCAAATGTTTTACAAGCAAATGATTTATTGGCACAATTAAGCAAAAAAGACCAGCCGTTTTTTTTAGCTGTGGGTATTGCAAAACCGCATCTTCCATTTATAGCGCCTAAAAAATATTGGGACTTATACAATAGAGCTGATATGCCTATTGAAAAGTACCAAGAGAAATCAAAAAATTCGGTAGATGTTGCTTACCATAATTCTGGTGAATTAAGGGCTTATACAGATATTCCTCCATTACTTTCTTTTACAGATCAAAAGCCTTTTGGATTAACCCTGCCAGTAGATAAACAAAAAGAATTAATACATGGCTATTATGCGGCGATTTCTTATACCGATGCATTGGTAGGTAAATTATTACATACACTAGATTCATTGGGTCTTACTAAAAATACCATTGTTATTTTGTGGGGCGATCATGGATGGCATTTAGGCGATCATAATTTATGGTGTAAGCATTCTAATTTTGAGCAAGCAGCACATGCGCCTTTAATTATTTCTGCACCAGGAATTGCGGCATCAAAAACAAAATCACAATCTGAATTCATTGATATTTTTCCAACACTATGCGACTTAGCTGGCGTTACAATTCCTACACATTTAAATGGTAAGAGCTTGGTGCCACTAATGAAAAATCCATTAGCAACAGTAAAAGAATTTTCAGTTAGTCAGTATCCTAGAAGTTCTGATGGTGTTGAAACGGATAGGCAAGGTTATGCAGAAGCAAGGGTAATGGGTTATTCCATTAGAAATAAACAATACAGATTTACTATTTGGATGAAAGATAGTTTTAGAAGTTATCAGCCATTTAAAAAAGAATTGGTTATTGGAACAGAATTATACGATTACAAAAACGATCCTTTAGAAACAGTGAATGTTGTTGCTGATAAAAAGTATACCACTGTTTCAAATGATTTATATAAGAGTATGTTGGCTTTTTTTAAATCGCAGGTTAAATAATAGCTATGATAAAAAGGACTCTTATATTGGTGTTTTTTTTTACGGCTACCCAATCTTTATTGGCTAATTCAAATAGTTTTTTCTTAAATAAAGAAATTAATAATTCTGCGTCTCTTATTCTTGCAAAGGCAGATTCAATGGTGCTCGATAATCCATATATGACCGTTATGCAAAATATGGCTGTTTGCACAGCTGCGCATACAGTTAATTTTGGCACAAGAGTTATAGCGGCTTTAGGTGCTTTAACTGTTAAAACTAGCAAAGGCATTATTACACTTCAACGTGGACAGGTGGCTGTTTTTTTAGAAAACGAAACCTATCAATTGCCAGAAGGTTTGTATTTTGAAATTGCATTTAAAAAAAATCACCCGGCCCTTTCAGTTCCGGAGCAATGGGTTGAGCCATTGAAAAATACTACTGTTTATGAAGATGATCAGTTTAGAATTTTCGAAGAAAGGCTACTGCCAAAAGATGTTCGAGAATTACATAGTCATGCACAACGATTAGTAGTTCGGCTAAATAAAGTGCAATTAACTGATCCTCGGTTTAGCAAAGAAGTAAAAGAAGGAACCGGAATTCAAGTTCCTAACACTGTGAAGTTTGCAGAGCCAATAGTGCATGCGGTAAAAAATTTAAGTGATATTCCATTATTTAATATTGTGATTGAGTTTAAAGTTCCACATACAACTAACTAGAAAAAAGATGAAATTTTCAAAATTCAATAGCTCTAATAACAAGCTCCTATTTTTTTTAGGAATAATCATACACTTCTCTCCTTTGTTATTGCAGGCACAAAAAGGCAACATAAAAAAACCAAATGTTATTGTTATTCTAACAGACGATATGGGCTATTCAGATATTGGTTGTTTTGGATCTGAAATTCGTACACCTAATATTGACAAACTTGCTATGAATGGTTTGCGATATACACGCTTTTATAACACAGCAAGGTGTAGTCCTTCTAGAGCAGCACTGATTACAGGTTTATATCCTCATCAAGCAGGCATGGGTCATTTGTCTACAGAAAATTTTACTGAAGAAGGATACGTAGATGATTTAAGTAAAAATGTAGTTACAATGGCAGAATTGTTTAAGCAAGCAGGGTATGCTACTTATATGACAGGGAAATGGCATATTGCAAAAAACATGGGTACTACAACAGATAAAAGCAATTGGCCTTGTCAACGAGGCTTTGAAAGATATTTTGGTACACTTAATGGATCTGGAAGTTATTATGATCCTGGAACACTAATTAGCAACAACACTTTCATTGCACCATCAAAAAACTTTTATTATACCAATGCAATTAGTGATACAGCCGTAAAGTTTATTACTGAGCATCAATCAAAAAATCCTTTTTTCTTTTACATAGCATATACTGCCGCACACTGGCCATTACATGCTCCTGCTTCAGAAGTTGAAAAATACAAAGGCATGTATAATAAGGGTTGGGATATTGCCCGACAACAACGTTTTGAAAAATTAAAAAAATTAGGAATCATTAGTGATAAATGTGTGTTAACTGAACGTGGCGTTGCTATTCCAGAATGGAGCAAAGAACCTTTAAAAGAATGGCAAGTAAAACGAATGGAAGTCTACGCTGCCATGATTGATATTATGGATCAAGGAGTAGGTAGAATTATCACTGCATTAGAGAAAAAAGGCATTTTAGAAAATACCATTATTTTTTATATGCACGACAATGGTGGCTGTGCAGAAACTTTAGATACAGATCAACCTGAAATTCCTTTAACTGCCAAACAAAAATTAAAAAAATCATTTGCTGCCGATTCAATTTTATTAGAAAAAAAGCCAATGTATACCCGTGATGGTGATTTTGTTAGAAGTGGTAGAGGTGTAGTTCCTGGCGAAGCAAATACATGGTCTACTTACGGAGAAGAATGGGCCAACCTAAGTAACACACCATTTAGAGAATACAAACAATTTACACATGAAGGTGGTATTGCCTCTCCTTTAATTGTTTATTGGCCAAAGGGAATTAAAGCTAAAGGAGAATTAAGAAAACAGCCTTCGCATTTAATTGATATACTAGCTACTTGTGTAGATATTGTTGGATTGAATTATCCAACTGTATTTAATGGACACACAATTCAACCTTATGAAGGAAAAAGTTTAGTGCCAACATTTACAAACAAACCAATTGCAAGAGAATTTATTTTTTGGGAACATGCAGCAAATAGGGCACTCAGAATGAATGAATGGAAACTAGTTTCTAAGACACAAAAGAAAAAAATATTTTCTCCATTAGTTGATAATAATTGGGAACTATATAACATTGATAATGATCCATCTGAAACAAATAATTTAGCAAACAAATATCCTGAAAAAGTAAAAGAGTTGTCAGCAAAATGGGAGACTGAAGCCATAAGAATTAAAGCGAAACCATGGCCTTGGGAATCAAAAAATTAAAAATTATCCATATGAATAAAGTATCTGTATTTGGAATTTCATTAGCAGCATTCGTGCTTTTGATTGCCAGTTCTTTTTTATCTGAGCCCAAAAAGCCAGTAAAACCTTTGGTTGTAAAATCTAATCAAATAAATAGTTTAAATACAATTTTAAAAGCTGCTCAAAAAGATGAGAAGAAGCCCGATGTGCTTTTTTTTATTGCAGATGATATGACTTCTGTTGATTGTGAGCCTTATGGTAATCCAGATGTTAAAACGCCTAACTTATCTAAACTAGCTTCGCAAGGAATTTGTTTTGATAACATGAATAATGCAACTGCAATGTGTGGACCTACCAGACAAAGTTTGTATACTGGAATTTTCCCTGTAAAAAATGGAAGTTATCCTAATCATTCTAAAGTATATGATAATGTAATTAGTATTTTTCATCACTTTAAAGATTTAGGTTATAGGGTTGCGTTAATTGGCAAAAGACATACTGCCCCAGTTGCATCGTTTCCGTTCGAATACCTTGGCGGAAGAGATAGTGACGACGGCGAAGGAGTAGATATCAATCTTTCAGATGCGGAAGCCTGGATTAACAAAGACAAAACCAAACCATATTTATTAGTTGTTGCTACCAATCAGCCGCATGGTCCTTGGACTCGTGGAAATCAAGACCAATATAAAGCAGCGTCTTTACACATTGCGCCTTATATGGTTGATACCAAAGAAACCAGAGAAAGTTTGGTAAAATATTATGCAGAAATTACTTATGCCGATAGTTTAGTAGGCTATTGTATGAATATGGTGGATCGATATAAAAATGCCAATAACACCATCTTTACTTTTGCAAGCGAACACGGAACCTCTCTTCCATTTGGAAAATGGACCTGTTACAATATGGGCTTAAAGGCGGCATACATTACAAGATGGCCTAAATCTATTAAGCCGGGTACAAGAACCGAAATTTTAGCACAATACATTGACGTAGTGCCAACTTTATATGAAGCAGTAGGTGGTAACCCTGAGTCATTAAGAGGTAATACAGAAAAAACAATGCTATTAGATGGCAAGAGTTTCTTAGGCGCTTTAAAAGGAACTAATAAAGAAATTCGTTCTTATGTATATGGTGTACATACTACAAGGGGAATTAAAAACGGTTCCGATGCTTATCCTGTTAGGTCTATACAAGACCACGATTACAAGCTAATATGGAACATCAATTATAACGATCCGTTTTATTGTTCAGTTTCAAAACTTGGCAATAAATTGTATGAGGGATGGCTTAAAAAAACAAAAAATGATCCAGAAGCGTATGCGCATGCAGTATTATATAGAAACCGTCCTGAATTTGAATTGTATCGTATAAAAACAGATAAGTATGAGTTGAAAAATTTAGTAAATGACCAGTCATTAACCAAAGTAAAAGACAAGCTATTTGTTGAATTAAAAAAATGGATGGACCAACAAGGCGACAAAGGAATGGAAACAGAGTGGAAAGCACTTACAAGGTTTAAAGGTGATTCTACTCATTGGAAGACTTCTGCTGATTAATAAACGTTTTACATCAATCATTTTTATTTTTTACAATATGAAATACAGCAGTCTTTTATTTATTGCAATAGCAATATCAACCATAGTGTTTGCGCAGAACAATAATGCTGTACAAACTAAAACAAAGAAAACAAGCTCCGTTTCAAAACCTAATATCATTTATATCCTTGCAGATGATTTAGGTATTGGTGATGTTAGTGCTTATGGTTCTGATAGTAATCACACGCCTGTAATTGATAAGTTGGCAAAAGAAGGTATCAGGTTTCAACACTGTTATACGGCTCCGTTATGTGGTCCATCAAGAGCGTTGATTCTTACCGGACGTTATGCATTTAGAACAGGAGCAGTCAATCAAGACATGTGTGCTAATATAAAGCCTTCGGAAGAAGTGATGATGCCTACTGTTTTAAAATCGGCTGGATATGTCAGTGCAATGATTGGCAAGTGGGGGCAATTGCCTTTGAATCCTTCTGATTTTGGATTTGATGATTATATCCGATTTAAAGGAAGTGGTGTGTATTGGAATCAAGCCAAAGGGAAGGAAGAAATTTATACAGAAAATGGTGTAGACAAGTCATTAGGCAAAAACTATATGCCCGATTTAATGCACAATCACATGGTTAATTGGGTATCAGAAAATAAAAACAAACCCTTCTTTTTGTATTATTCTTTGGCTGAAGTGCACGGCGAAATTTTACCCACCCCCGATAGCAAACCTGGAGGAAATATCTATGCCGATAATATAGCTTATATGGATAAGTTAGTGGGAAAACTTTTAAAAACATTAGATAGTTTAGGCTTAAGAAAAAACACATTAATTGTTTTAATGGGTGATAATGGAACAGCTAGCCTGTATGCAAAACGCGGTACCATAAATGGAAAACAACTTTCTGGTAAAAAAGGTGAAATGCTAGAGTGCGGTGGGTTGGTTCCAACTATAGCTAATTGGCCTGGCGTAATTAGCCCCAATCAAGTTTCAGAAACATTAATTGATGCCAGCGATTTGTTGCCAACTTTTGCAGATGTTGCTGGTGCTCCATTACCAACAAAAAATATTTTGGACGGACAAAGTTTTTTACCACAATTATTAGGAAAAAAAGGAAAACCGCGGGATTGGATCTTTTGTGAGTTAGGCAATAAATGGTATGTTAGAAGCGACAAATGGAAATTGAATAATAGTAATGAGTTGTATGATATGAGCAATGCGCCATTCGAAGAAAAATTAGTAACCAATTATTCAAATAACAAAATGGCAAACGAAGCCTATATTCAATTGAAAAAAGTATTGGATAATTTAAATCCTGCAGGTGGTATTATAGATAATGCTGGTGGAGATGGTAGGCACGGAAACAAAACAAAAAAGGTAAAAAAATAAACCTGAAATGAATTCTATAAGAATCGTACTATTTTTTTTAATGAGTTTGGTTGCATATACAGGATTTGCAACTATTACGGTGCCAAGATTCATCAGCAATGGAATGGTCCTTCAAAGAAATACATCAATACCCATTTGGGGATGGGCCGATAATGCTGAAAAAATTACAGTTGAATTCAAAGGAAAAAAATATCGAACAATAACAGGTGAAGATAAAAAATGGAAAATAAATATTGCTGCACAAAATGCTGGAGGACCTTATGCGTTAACAATTACAGGGTCTAACAAAATTGTTGTTGAAAATATTTTAATTGGGGATGTTTGGTTTTGCTCTGGACAGTCGAATATGGAATATGAATTATACAAGGCCAGTGAAAAATATCCTACAGAAATAAGTAATTCTGCCAATGACCAAATAAGGCATTTTTTGGTAAAAAGAAGAATCGGTTTTAATACTGCTACCAATATTGAATCCGATAAAGGCTGGGAGTCGGCTAATCCAAACACTGTTTTGAATTTTACTGCAGTCGGTTATTTTTTTGCAAGAAACTTATATGATAAATACAAAGTGCCAATAGGACTTATCAATTGTAGTTATGGTGGCACACCCGCAGAAGCATGGCTGAATGAAAATGAATTAAAAGATTTTCCTGCATATTACAATCCTTCAATAAAATTTAAAGATAGTAGCCTTGTTAAATCAATCAGTAGTAAAGACAAATTGCTAGCGGATGATTGGAATGATAAAATTAATAAATCAGATTTAGGTTTGCAGCAGAAATGGCAGACATCCACAACAAACTATGCAGATTGGCTACCCATTCAAATGCCCAATTTTTGGCAAGACCAAGGATTGAAAGGAGTTGAATCTGGTGTTGTTTGGCTAACAAAAGAAATTAATATAACAACTTCCATGCTTGGTAAGAACGCGCTACTAAGATTGGGCAATATTATTATGAAGGATTACACTTATTTTAATGGAGTGCTTGTTGGAACTACTTCAAACAAATATGCACCAAGAAAATATTCGATTCCTGCTACTATTTTAAAGCCAGGCATTAATACCATCACATTAAGAATTGTAAATGAATCAGGTAATGCAGGTTTTATTAAAGACAAACCTTATAGAATTGAACTAGGCGATAGTATTATTGATTTAAAAGGGGAATGGAAATACAAAATAGGCACAACCATCGCACCGCTGAATAGAGAAGATGTTACGCGTTTTCAAGACCAGACTGCTTCTATGTATCATGGTATGCTTGAGCCTTTAATTGGCTATGGCATTAAAGGGGTGATTTGGTACCAAGGCGAATCAAATATTAGTCGAGCTGTAGAATATCGAACAATATTTTCTAGGTTGATTAATAGTTGGAGAAAAGAATGGAACCAAGGAGATTTTCCATTTCTTTATGTACAATTAGCAAATAATAATCCTTCAAAACCATTGCCTGCTAATAGTAAATTAGCAGAGCTGCAAGAAGCGCAGTTTGAAACACTTTCATTATCTAATACAGGAATGTCGGTAACCAATGATATAGGCGAATGGAACGATGTGCATCCAATGAATAAATCAGAAGTAGGTAGGCGATTGGCCTTAGTTGCACAAAAAATTGCCTACAAAGAATCTACTATTGTATCTGAAGGTCCAACTTATCAATCCATGAAAATTGATGGAAATAAAATTATACTTAGTTTTAATAATATAGGTTCTGGATTGGTTGCAAAAAATACAACTGAGTTAAATCATTTTGCTATTTCAGATAGCACTAAAAAATTCGTTTGGGCTACAGCTAAAATAGTTGGCAATACAGTAGTTGTTTGGAATAAGGATATACTTTCGCCAACCGCTGTTAGGTATGCTTGGGCAGATAATCCAGTTGGTGCAAATTTATACAATAAAGAAGGCTTGCCTACACCTTGTTTTAGAACAGAAAAATAAAAGACGTTTAAAATAATTCAACAATAGTATGTATAGAAAAATTACAGGTTTATTTTTTATTTGTTTAGTGGGTCAAAATTTAATGGCTCAAATTAAATTGTCTAAGTCTGATATTGTTGTACTTGATTTTAATACCATTGCACAGAAAAAGAAAAAAATACAAGCAAAAGATCCAGCACTATATCCTGCTTATTTACAGCTGCTGAAAGACGCAGATAAGTTGTTGAACTATTTACCAGTGAGTGTAATGGGGAAATCTGATTTGCCTCCAAGTGGAGACAAACACGATTATATGAGCCTTGCACCTTATTGGTGGCCGAATCCTGCTACATCAAATGGGCTGCCATATATTAGGAAAGATGGTGAAATAAATCCGGAAGTAAAAAATTATCCCGATAAAGAACATATGCCAGTGTTGTGTGAGCATATTAACACATTAGCACTAGCCTACTATTTTTCACAAGATGAAAAGTATGCAGCGCATGCAAGTAAACTAATACAGGTTTGGTTTTTAGATCCTGCTACAAAAATGAATCCTAATTTAAAATATGGACAAGCCGTAAAAGGTGTTGTAGAAGGTAGGGCTGAAGGGTTAATTGATACCAGACAATTTATTTTTGTAATTGATGGTATTAATTTAATAAAATCGTCTAAAAGTTGGACTGCTCAAAATCAAAAAGAGATGAAGGCTTGGTTTGCTGATTTTTTAAATTGGGTACAAACAAGTGATATTGGCAAAGACGAAATGAATGCACCCAATAATCATGGTGTTTGGTACGATGCACAAACATTAGCAATTGCATTGTATGTAGACAGTACGCAACTTGCAAACAAAATTGTTCAGCGTGCAGCAAATCGATTAAACATAGAACAAGATTCAAAAGGTTTTTTTCCATTAGAATTAGAAAGAACAACTTCATTCCATTATTCTGTATTTATCTTAAATGCATTCAATGTAGTGGCACAACTTTCAGAAAAAACAAGTATTAATCTTTGGAATCTTAAAACAAACTCTGGAAAATCATTGAGCCAAGCATTTGATGCATTGATGCCTTTTTTAACAAAGAAAAAAATATGGGATGGTGGCAAACAAATCAGACCATTTAATTTTCCTGATGGGTATCCACTTTTGTTAAGTGCCAGAACAAAATACCATTGCGATGCTTGTTTTGATTTTATAAAATCAGATGCCAAGGAGCAATACAAATTTTTATTATTAAATTTGCTTTAATAACAGTACTAATTTTTAAAAATACAATCATGCAAATCAGATTCCAAAATAGCCCTGTAGAAACCAGTAAAATGTCTACTGAAGAACTACGCAATAATTTTTTAATTCAAAACTTAATGAAGCCCGGCACAATTGAGTTGGTATACTCTCATTACGATAGAATGATTATTGGCGGTGTAGTTCCTGTAAAAGAAAGTATCAGTTTACCTAATGAAGGTGAATTAAAAGCGGCTTATTTTTTAGAGAGACGCGAACTTGGAATTATTAATGTAGGTGGAGCAGGTATTGTAACTGCAGATGGAATTGATTATGAAATTAGTCGTTTAGAATCTGTTTATTTAGGTAAAGGAACTAATAATGTTTCTTTCTCAAGTGTTGATGCAGATGCACCTGCTTATTTCTATTTGTTATCTACACCTGCCCACATGTCTTATCCTAACAGAAAAATGACAAAAGAAGAAGCGGCCCCAGTTAATCTTGGTGATATTGCAACTTCTAACAAGCGTACTATTTACAAATACATTCACAATGATGGTATTGCTAGTTGTCAATTAGTGATGGGGTTAACTGTTTTAGAAGCTGGAAGTGTTTGGAACTCTGTTCCACCACATACACATACTAGAAGAATGGAAGCGTATTTTTATTTTGATGTACATCCAGATCATCGCGTAATGCATTTTATGGGTGAGCCACAAGAAACTAGACATTTAGTAATAGCAAACAATGAAGTGGCTATTTCTGCACCTTGGAGTATGCACTTTGGGGTTGGAACAGCTAGTTATGGTTTTATTTGGGGAATGGCCGGTGAAAACAAAGAGTTCACAGATATGGATCCTCAGCCGATAGCTACATTAAAATAATAGAAATTTCTTTACTTGACTAAAATAAACATTTAGCACTATTTAATTTAGATAAATAGAAAGTGCTGGATGTTTTTTTAGTTCATTTAATTCTGTATCACCTATTGGCTTTGGCATAAATCCAATGACCAATGGGTGCTTATTTGCTTTTTCAATATCAGCAGGATTAACACTAGAGGAAAGGATTACAATAGATACTTTTGAATGGAATTCCTGAAATTTTTCTGTAAATGCATCAAGGAATCCCCAACCATCCATTGTAGGCATATTAATATCAAGAAATAAAATATTGGGTAAAATGGCTTGCGCTAAAGGTTTTTTAGATTGGAGGCTAAAATGTTCCAGTGCTAATTCTGCGCTTTCAATTTTAATCAATTCATTACAAAATGCGTGATCCCTTAATACCAATTCATTTAGCATCAACACAATTGGATCGTCATCAACGCACATTACAACGGGAATCATAGTACCTTAATCTTTATATTCACTATTATCTTTAAAGGTACGCTATATTTGCTTTTTTAGGCACAAAAAAATGCGTTTTTTACACCTAAAATCAATGAAAGCAACATATTTTAACTTCGATTTGCTCACTTATGCATGATTGCAACATTTTCTTGATAGATGACGATAATTTACTCAACTATTTGAACTCAGAAATGATTCGAAAAGAGTATCCCACAAGTAATATATCGGTATTTGAGAATGCAGAAAATGCCATTGAAACGCTAAAAGATATTATTCTTAAAGGGAATACCCATTTTCCAGAACTTATTTTCATAGATATTAATATGCCGAATATGGATGCATGGGAGTTTTTGGAACTTTTTCACCAATTTCCTGTAAATAGTATTTCAAAATGTAATATAGTCATACAATCATCTTCATCTGATCCAATTGATATTGAAAAATCAAAAAAATATGCTTCGGTATTGAATATTGTTTCAAAACCATTAACCACAGCAATTTTACAGATGGTTTTTAATGCTTAATTTGTTGGATCTAAGAAGTGGTTTTTAATTTATCTTACCAAATAAATTGATTTTTAAAATCATCAACCGAATTAAATCTTAAACAATGCAATTAGTTAAACGATTCAATGTTTTACTGATAGAAGATAATGAAGGGGATTTCATTTTGGTGGAAGATTATTTAACTGCAATATTTGATTCTGTTGAAATAACGCATTGTTGGCTATTAGAAGAGGCGCTAGTTTCTTTAAAAAAAAATGAATACGATGTTGTTTTGCTTGATTTATCTCTGCCAGATAGCAATGGTAAGAGTTCTATTCTTGAAATTTTAGAACTAGCAAAGGAAGCACCAGTAATTGTACTTACTGGTAGAGCAGATAAACAGCTAGCCATTGACACATTACAATTGGGTGTTGAAGATTATCTTGTAAAAGACGAGGTAAATGCAACTGTATTACAAAAAAGTATTAGCTATGGTATTGAGCGGAATAAATTCAGGTTAATTATTTCGAATAACGAAAAGCGATTTAGGTCAATTATTGCTAATAGTACAGATGGGTTTGCTTTAATTGGAGCCAATGGAAATATTCAAGAAATAAGTTCATTTGGCAAGGAAATTATAGGATTTAATTTGGTGGAAAATGATGGTTTTTTTAGAGTAGAATTTCTACATCCCGACCATAGAGCTTTAGTGATTAGTACTTTTTTGGAAGTGATAAAAAAACCAGGAAAAATAAAATTATTAGAATTTAAGTATAAGATTCCCAATGAAGGGTATAGATGGTTAGAGTCTACTTTTTATAATTTATTAGAAGACAGTGCAGTTAGGGCGGTAGTGTTGAATTACCGTGATATTACAAAAAGGAAAACGGAAGAAGAAGAACGAAACATATTGATTGAGGAACTATTGCAAACAAATGCCGATTTAAAACAATTCGGCTATATCACTTCTCATAATTTGAGGGCTCCTGTTACGAATCTTCTGTCAATTGTAGATCTTTTGGAATCAGATAAAATTTCAGACCTTAAAACAAAAGCATTGGTTGATGCATTTAAGTCTGCATCATTTCAATTGAACGATACCTTGAATGATTTGATAAATGTATTGGTTATTCGAGAAAAAAAATATTTAGCACTGCATAAAATTTCTTTTCAAGAAACCGTTGAAAAGAATATGCATAACTTAAAAGAGTTATTAAATACAGCATCAATTAGTATTTCAACTGAATTTTCAACGGCGCCTTCTATTGTATTTGATCCTAGTTATTTAGAAAGTATTTTAATCAATCTATTTACTAATTCTATCAAATTTGCATCTCCAGATCGAAAACTTCAAATCAATATCACTTCGCATAAATTGGGTGAAGACACGGTACTAGAATTTGCCGATAATGGGCTAGGGATGAATATGAAAAATGTTAAGGATAGAATTTTTGGGCTATACCAACGTTTTCATGAAAGGCCTGATAGTAAAGGTATTGGCTTGTACCTAATACAATCGCAAGTAACAGCTTTAGGTGGTAAAATTACTGTAGATAGTGAGGTAGATAAAGGAACTACGTTTTCAATTACCTTCAAAAATCATAAAATATGATTTCTAACATATTAATGATAGAGGACGATTCAATTACGCAAATGTTGAATAAGATGGTTATGAAGCATACGCAATTTTGCGATTCAGTTGAGGTGGTTAGTAACGGAGATATGGCTATTGAATATTTAGAAAATTTCATATTAAATGGTATAAAAAATAGTCTTAAAAAACCTGATTTAATATTGCTTGATTTGAATATGCCGGTAATGGATGGCTGGGAATTTTTAGAAATGTATAAGCAAAAATATGCGTCACATTTTCCAGATACAAAAATTTTAATTTTATCTTCAACGGTCAATCCAAAAGACGAGGAAAGAGCATCTCAAGATCCTTTTATTATTGGCTTTGAGAACAAACCGCTGTCGTATAATTCAACAAATGGTTTAAAAGAGTTGTCTTTTTTAGCACCATTTTTTAACTAACATTTTTTATTTTAGATAAAAATCCATCTGGATTGAAAAATTAAATAACAATGAATATATTAGTTGTAGAAGATAATGAAGGAGACTTTTTTCTAGTACAAGAGTATTTAGAAATTAATTTTTCTGATTTGTTAATTACACATAATACATTATTAGAGGAGGCTAATATTAGCCTTTTGAATAATAAGTTTGATATTATTTTATTAGATCTATCCCTTCCAGATAGTACAGGAAAGGCTTCTATTGAACATGTAATTAAACTTTCAAATGGAGCACCCGTTATTGTTTTAACAGGTTTGAGTGATAGACAAATTGCAATAGATAGTTTAAAACTTGGAGTGCAGGATTATTTAATCAAAGACGAGGTAAATGCATTTGTATTACAAAAGAGTATCACCTATAGTATTGAAAGAAATAATATTTCAAAAAACTTGCGAGATAATGAAAAAAAGTATCGTTATCTCTTTGATAACAATCCAGATTCTATTTTTATTTTAAATCCATCTGATTTAAATATAATTGATGTTAACGAAACCGCTTGTAAGCTTTTAAATTATTCGAGAGCGCTTTTTTTACAAATGAACCTACATCAAATTTCAATAGAAAATGATGGGCAAAATATTAAAACACTTACAAGTAAATTAATAAATGGCGATTTAAATATACAAAAAGGGATTATTCGTCATTATACACATGAAAACGAAATCCTTTTTTTAGACATGGCCTTGCATAAAATCAATTACAATGGTCAAGAAGCAATATTAGCGATTGGTTCAGACGTAACTGAAAAGATTAAACTTGAAAAAAGTTTAGAAGAAGAAAGAACGAAAAAAAATATGGAAATAACACAAGCTGTTATTTCTGCACAAGAAAAAGAACGCCAAGAATTAGGGCTTGAATTACACGATAATGTAAATCAAATTTTAGCTGGATCTTTAATGTACTTAGGTCTTTTAAAAATTGAAACCAAAAGCAATTCTGAATTGTTTTTAGATATAGATAAACTATTAACCGGCGCTATTCAAGAAATTCGAAAACTATCGCATACATTATTGCCACCTTCTTTAAATGAACTGTCTTTAAGTGAAGCCCTAGATCATAT